>JABBNV010000249.1 GCA_019352125.1 Acidobacteriota bacterium
ATACGTCATGCCCTGGTGCAGAATGTGCTGAATATCCGTGGTGGCGCCGGCAATTCTTTCAATGCGGGTGGGGGCTCCACGGAAGGATGAATACGGCGTTTGGGCCACGGCTACGCGCTCATTCCCGGCGGATTCCATGAAATACACCAGCCGCAGGCAGTAATCGCGCAGCAGCAGCGAATCCGCATCCAAGGTGAGCACGTATGTAGTTTCCGGAACCACCAGGTCATCCGCCCGGGGTTCGGTGGCTGGCCGAAGGAAAGTCTTGCCGGCTGTTTCATCCTTGTTCCAGCGCTTGCCCATCAGCGAGATATAGGAGTTAAGGTTCATCGCTTTATTGGCCTCGTGGGAGAGACTGGCATAGCGCTTGCGCTCAAACGTTTCTGTTTGCACATTGAAAATCCACGTTAAACGCAGAAAGAGCTCTTCCATCCGCTCTCGGGAGGGCGAGGTGCTTTGCGCCTTCGCTGCCTCCAGAGCCAGGAGTACCAGGCGCAACTCGCGCGCCAGGCCCATGATCACCAGGTCAACAAAGAACTCATCCACGTGGTCATCAACGGTCTCCTTTTGGGCCATCTCTTCAAGCCAATCCACTGCGGCCGTATACTCTTCGATCAGCGAAGGCAGGGCGGCCTCGGGGGAGAGCGTGGGGTGCAACGCCCCCTGGTGCCTAAACTCTGCCAACGCTGCATTAGCGCGTGCCGCGGGTGCGGCCAACTCCTCAGCAATGTCCCCGGCCAGGGCCCGGGTTTCTTCCAACCGTTTCAGTACTGCCGGGTCCTTGGGAAAGGGCGGGTCATCCAGGAGCAGCACCACGCGCAGGCTGGGAAATTCCTGCAGCGCGGCAGACCACAAGGTGCCGCGGACCACGTGCGGCTCTTCCGCGTAGGAGGGCACCAACACGGTGATTCCGTCGTCGTAATGGGCAAAGTGAGCGTCCAGCTCGCCACGGGGAACGCGGCGGTGCCCCCTAAATCGGTAGAGGGCGCCTTGGCGTGCCATGAGGTACATCAAAGCGGAAAACGTCAGGAAGGTCACCACTACCACGTAGGAAAATGACTCCAGTTGAAACCTGAATCCGGTGGTGGGGGGATTCACTACTTGCCTAATGATGGTGGTTACCACGTAAAACAACCACGAACCCAAAGTGACTAATATTGCGACACGGCCCCAAGTGATCTTGCGTTGGGACGGCTGGGGATGCACGATGGACATCGGCTCAGAACGCCGCTCCGCCCCCCATTGACGACGCCGACCGGCTGGCTCTTGCGTGGGAGATCCCTCAGCGGAAGAGGGCATAGGAGTGCCTTGGTTGGCTGCGCTGGGCGCAGCTGAAATTAACCGTTGACTCGACATTTTTTCCACCCAATTCGGTATCCACCCAGTAGCCCTTATAGTAATGGATAAGGCTGTGATTTGTTTCACGCCGTTGGGGATGGATGGTTTGATACCTCCGTGAGTTGAGTCAGAGGGTACACATGTCGAAACGGTTTCCAGGGAGCAAACTCTCGTGGTTCAGGCTTTCGCTGGCCGTGGTGGTAGCTGCGGCTTTGCTGGGAGCAGGCGTGGTGGGGTGGAAAAATTACACAGACGCGAAGACCGCGTCGGGAACTCCGTCCGTCTTTACTGGCTACGTTGATGTGACGGTGACGCCTCGCTACTCGTTTGAATCCCCGGTGAGCGATGACGCAAAGTCTGTGGTGCTTTCCTTCGTGGTGGCAGACCCCAAAGCAGCGTGCCAGCCGTCCTGGGGCGGCGCGTACAGCATGGATGCCGCGGCTTCCGGGCTGGATCTGGATAGGCGCATTGCCCGTCTCCGCCAGATCGGGGGAAATGTGGCTGTCTCCTTTGGTGGCCAGGCCAATCATGAGCTTGCCTCCGTATGTACGGACCCAGCGCAGTTGCGCAGTGCCTACGCCTCCGTGGTGGAGCGCTACAACTTAAGCACCATCGATTTGGACGTTGAGGGTGCGGCGCTGTCAAATCAAGCCGGGGTGCAGCGTCAGGCCAAGGCCATTGCCGCGTTACAAAAGGACCGCCAGACGGCGGGCAAACCCCTGTCCGTGTGGCTGACGCTTCCGGTGGCTCCCACAGGGCTGACGAACGAAGGCAAATATGCTGTGCAAGAAATGTTGGCTGCGGGAGTTGATCTTGCCGGGGTGAACATTATGACGATGGACTACGGTGCCAGCCGGGTAGCCGGGCAGAGCATGCTACAAGCGTCCGAGGCCGCCGCCACCGCGACACATCAGCAGTTGGCTACCTTATATTCCGCGGCGCATCAAAATCTGGGAACGCAGACTCTGTGGCGCAAACTGGGGCTGACCCCGATGATTGGTCAAAACGATGTGGCAGCGGATGTGTTCTCCATAGCGGATGCCGCGGCGCTGCATGATTTCGGCGTCAAGAATGGCATTGGCCGGATGTCCATGTGGTCCCTCAACCGGGATACTGAGTGCGGGCCCAACTACCCTGATTTGGTGGTGGTTTCCAACTTGTGCAGTGGCGTCAGCCAAGGGACCACTACGTTTAGCACTACGTTCGCGAAGGCCTTGAGCAGTGGCCTGGATGCTGTGGCTCCGAACCTCACCGCAGAGCCGAAATCCACTAGCACGGCCACGGCTACCGCTGTAGCGGACAACCCTAGTACCAGCCCGTACCCCATCTGGTCCGCACTGGGCCCGTACGTGGCGGGTGACAGGATTGTGTGGCACGGGAATGTGTACGAGGCCAAATGGTGGACCAAGAATGATGTGCCGGACAACCCCATGGGCACGGGTGACGCCACGCCCTGGAAACTTATTGGGCCCGTGGTTCCGGGAGATAAGCCAACACCGGATGTGGTGGTGCCGGCAGGCACCTACCCGGAATGGTCCGCAGCCACTGTCTACCATCAAGGGGATAGGGTAATGCTCGGAGGCCGGGTATTCGAGGCCAAGTGGTGGGTCCAAGCGGAAAGCCCGGAGGCGTCCCTGGAGGGCTCTACAGGCTCTGCCTGGCAAAAAGTCTCCAATGACGAACTCACCAAACTGCTTGCAACCAAAGCAACAAAATAGGAGCCGCTCGTGCCCACCACGAAGCAACCTGAACCGTGGGGGGAACGCATTGAAGAGCTGATCAAGCGCTTCGCTTCCGGGGATTTTTCGGCCGCCGACCGGGGTGACGGTTCCTCCGATTACCACGACAGCACGTTGGCTATGTTGCACCAGTTGGGCGAGGAACTGCGCGTTCATCAGGAAGAGCTGGAGAATCTGGTGGCCCAGCGCACCTCGGAACTGCGTGTGGTGCAATCCGCGCTGCACCTGCTGGTTTTGACGGACGAGCTAACCGGGATGGCTAACAAGCCAATGCTGAAAAAAAAGCTGAAGGAAGCGAACGACGCTGCGGAAAGCACGGGGTTGTACCCCACGGTGCTGTCACTGGATTTGGATGGATTCAAGCTCATCAATGACACGATGGGCCACGACGCAGGGGATGAGGTGCTGCGTCGCGTAGCGAAAAAACTACGTGAAGTGGTCACTGCCGACTGCACGGTGGCCAGGCTGGGCGGTGACGAGTTCGCTATCGTTATTCCTCACGCCACGCAAACTGAGGCATTGCAGCTGGTGCAACGGGTCACCAGAGTCATGAACGAAGAAATTGACCTGTTGGGTATTAACATCAAGGTGCTGGGCAGCCTCGGTGTGCGCTTCGGGGAGGCCGGGCTAAGCCCAGAAATCCAGCTACGTGATGCAGACCTGGCCATGTACCGCTCCAAACACGACGGCGAAGGTGTGGCCCGGGTGTTTCTGCCAGCCATGGCGGAGGAAACCAGGACCAAGCTTGCGTTGAGCAGCTCGTTACGCCGCGCGGTGGCCGACGGGGAACTGGAGTTAAGGTATCAACCAGTGATCAACCTCTCCAATGGGGGTATTGCGGCAGTGGAGGCATTGGTGCGCTGGCGGCACGCGGAATATGGCGTCGTGAGCGCGGACGTGTTCCTGCCGCTGGCGCGCCAAAACAGTTTGATGCCAGCTCTGGGCCGGTGGGTGCTGCGCGAGGCTTTGGAGACGGTCGCTAAGTGGCGGGTGGAAGGCCTGGTGTCAGATACTTTCCACCTGAGCGTGAATATGTCCCCGATGGAACTGGCGTTTCGGGATCTGCAGCCCACCATTGTTGCGCTGCTTAACGAGTTCAAAATCCCGCCCGCGAACTTCCTGGTGGAGATTACCGAGTTGCAAGACGTG
>JABBNV010000250.1 GCA_019352125.1 Acidobacteriota bacterium
GTCTCGGTCACGGTGACGGTGTCATCGGACGTCATGGCCTTGAGGGCAGGGGGTGCGGCATTGTAGGGAACCAGCCACCCGACAAGGGCGAAGACCGCACACGACGTCACCAGGCCGACCCCTCTCATGACCTTAAACCGACGGCGGGTGGATGCTCGCCTAAGCCAAGAACGCGTGGCAACCAGTGTGCAGGTGAGGAAAACAGTCCCCAAGAGCATCGCATATGCAGGGTGGCCGTGGACGAGCATTCCGCCGGTGGAGATGGCCGCCCACAGGGTAACGGCAACGCCAAGGACGGATATGCTGCGTACTGCCCAGAAAAAGAACGTGTCGATGCGGGTTGTGGCCTGATGGCTCCCGGCCGCTAATCCTGCGGGTGTATTCGGTTCCTCAACGGCCATCTTTTGCTCCTAGCTGACGACTGGCACTGTACTTCATTCTCTCTAGGAGAACCGCTAAGAGGCATCTTGCGCACAGCCAGGATGAGAAAATTTTCGGTACGGGCAGTGCGGGGTTCACAAGAGCAGAGCGACAGAAGTCACCGGACGGTGTTGCCGATGTGGAAGACCTGTGGAAAGAAATTGCCTACTTAAAAATACGTCTGTGATGGGACTATATGCGAGTACGACGTTGCACGAATCCTGACTGCTTTGCTGGGACATTCACGGATATCCATGAGTTGGCACCGGCCAAGGCAAAACTAACCACCCGCGCCATCGTCTGGTTTCATAGAGGGTTCTCGGGTTCGGCCATGGTCCGGCATCATTGACCACACCCGCGATGCCAGTTGGGCCGTGCACGCCCGCCTGCTGGATGTTGTTCAGGGTGAGCAGGAAAAACCTGGCCACCGCCCGTATCGGAGCAAACCTGCCCACCAGGCTTAATTACGAAGAGCCAGTATTATGGCACCCGTGGAAGCAAAGAATGGCAACAGATACGTAAAGTTACGTTGGTTTGGACTTGGGGCCATCAGCTTGTCGGTGGCGCTGATCATCATGGATAGCACAATAGTTGCTGTTGCGGTGCCCGCGATCATCAAGGACCTTGGCCTGAGCACCACGGAGGTGCAATGGATCCAGGAAATCTACACCTTAGTGTTCGCGGCATTGCTGTTGGTCTGGGGTAGGGTTGCAGACCGGTTGGGCAGGCGTCGGATCCTTATAGTAGGACTCCTGATCTTCTTGGCTAGTTCGGCATTGTGCGCTTTGGCGCCCTCGGGGATGTGGTTGATCTCGGCACGGGCAGTGCAGGGGATCGGCGGCTCTATGATTCTTCCCACCACGCTCTCATTGCTCAATGCCAACTTCCGTGGCAAAGAACGCACGATCGCGTTCGCCGTTTGGGGTTCCACTATCGGCGGCATGGCTGCCCTTGGCCCCATCGTTGGAGGATGGCTCACCTCCGCTTTCTCGTGGAATTGGGCATTCTTAATCAACGTTCCGCTGGGTCTGGTGGCCGTCGGCGGTGTAATGTACTTCGTTGCTGAGTCCCGTGAGGTAGCCACAGGCAAGCTTGACGATTATTTTGGTGCCCTCCTGTCAGTGGTGGGTTTTGGCTCGCTGGTCTTTGGTCTGATCGAAGGCCGGCACTATGGGTGGTGGAGCGCTAACGCTGGTGCACCTTTCACCTTATTCGGACTCTCCGTCGTCCCGGCGGCTTTTGTCCTTGCCGTTGTGGCGCTGGCGGGATTCCTGCTTTGGGAACGATCGAGGCAGCGATCCAAGCGAAGTGTTCTCTTGGATCTGTCCTTGTTCAATATCGCCTCATTCTTCCGCGGAAACCTCACGGCATTGACGGTGAGTCTGGGCGAATTCGGGTTGATTCTCACTTTGCCGTTGTGGTTTCAGAACGTGTTGGGGCTCAATGCGCTACAGGCCGGGTTGGCGTTGGTGCCGTTGGCAGTGGGGTCATTTGTGGCGTCAGGGACCATATCTGCATTGTCGAAGTCTTTTCCCGCTGTGCGGATGGTGCAACTGGGTGTTGGTTTGGAGATCATTTCCGTTGCCTCCTTGGCCTTATTGTTGAAGCCTGACTCTTCCACGTGGATGACGTCGGGAATTCTGTTTGTCTATGGCATTGGGGTGGGTTTTGCCACTGCCCAATTGACACAAGTGGTGCTGGCTGATGTGCCGGTGCAGCAATCGGGCCAAGCTGCATCGACACAGTCAACGGCCCGTCAAGTGGGTTCAGCATTGGGCATCGCCATTTTGGGCACGGCGTTGTTTAGCACCCTCAAGAACTCGACGGAAAATCAGGTTGCCGAGCTCGTATCCAAGTTTCCGCAATTGCAGGGCGCAGTGGACTCAGTTACCAGTAGTTCCGGGGGAACGATCGCGGCACTGGCGGGTAATCCACAGACCGCGCCAATAGCGGAGGCAGCGCGAAATGCGCTGACTCAAGGGGTGTCAGTAGCGGCATGGATCGCTGCGGCAGTCTTGACTTTGGGACTCTTGACCAGTCTTAGACTCAAACCCGGCCATCCAGCGGGCATGAGCCCCATGAAGACTGCTGAACCCGGCGAAGGGACCGTTCAGTAACTCCACCATCGAAGACTGAGGGTGCACTACTGACGTGGGAAAGATCCTGAAAGGATGGTTCCTATGCCTTCTCGAGTGTGTATTTCGAGGAGCTCAAAGCCGACTCTGTAGGACTCAGTGATTCCTCGGGTCGTCCAGTAGCCCGCTGGCTTAACTCCCGTGGAGTGATGGAGTTTTCCTCAACACCGTGCTGGTCTGTGATTTGATATTGCCTCAGCGAGATCTGGGAGAAAAATGTCTTCCACGACCGGGTCAGGTGTTGTGGTCTGTCATGAAGGTCTAGCCTTTTGCGTCAATAGCGTCCGGCGCAAAGCGCATCAGCAATTGATGGCGGCTCCGGCACTCCAAAGGATATCGGCGTCAGCAACACAGCGCGGAATGTCCTTGAGGATTGGAAATGCCGTTAGGGCCCAGGTTGCGTAGCTGAAGAAGCCAAAGAGTGTCCCCGCCCCCACTGGTTGACGCAGGAGTGCCTTCAGCCTAAGTGGGCGGACGCCGTAGCGAATTTTTCTTGCTACAAAGATCGAGCAGAAGAATTCAGCTCCGACCAGTTTGGGGGGCGCTGCGGCCATCAGCTGAGGGAAGTTAAAGTTGGGACCCTGTCTCTGCGTAAATTTTGTCAATAAAAATAAGCGAACGGTCGGTAAAGATGTTCCGCTTGAGCTTCATGGTGGGGGTCACTAGCCCGTTAGCCTCACTAAGGTCGGCAACCAGCAACACGATCTTCCGCACCTGTTCCGATCGGGCAATCTTGGCATTAGCCGCGCCCACCACCTTGCTGATGGCCTTGCGCAGGCGAGCGTCATCGACTTCCACACATCCGCCGTCGTCGGGGGTTTTCAGGCTTTGAAGGTCAGTGAAACCCTTACTTTGCGCCCATTCTGAGACGGATCCGGAATCTAAGAGGACAAGTCCTCCCAAAAACGGTTTGCCTTCGCCTACCATGACCGCGTGGGCTATCAGGGGGTCGCTTTCCACATAGCCTTCCCAGATAGTGGGGGAGACAGTCTTGCCTCCGGCAGTAACAATGACGTCCTTGATGCGGCCTGTGAGCGTTAGTCGGCCTTGATCGTCGAGGACGCCGGTATCGCCCGTGCGGAAGAAACCGTCCTGGAACGCGTGAGTGTTATCCGCAGGCCTGTTGTATCCGGCAAAAACGCCAACGCCACGGGCTAGCACCTCCCCGTTTTCGGCGATACGTATGGTGGTTCCAGGCATAGGAACACCGACGGACCCTGACTTGATGGAGCCTGGCAGATTTCCCGTCAATGGCGCCGTGGTCTCTGTCAGCCCATATCCCTCAATGACTGGTAGGCCCATGCCTCGGAAGAACAGCGAAAGATCGGCATCCAGTGCGGCCGCTCCGGAGAGAAGGTATTCTAGGCGCCCGCCCACAAGTTTGCGGATGCGGGAGTAGAACAAACGGTCAAAGAGTGCATGTCGAACCCGGAGTGCGAGCCCAGCTTTGCGGTTGGAGTCACTTTCGCGCTCCTGTTCCAGAAGCCCCCAGTCCACGGCGGTTGCCTGCGCCACCGACCACAGGCCCCCAAGGTTCTTCTTCGCGGCGGCAGCGGCAGCCGACGCCTGAATCTTCTGAAGTACGCGTGGCACCACAACCAAAAATGTTGGCTTCAGAACCCCCAACGCTGGCAC
>JABBNV010000011.1:0-8313 GCA_019352125.1 Acidobacteriota bacterium
ACTGAACAGCAGCGCGGGACGTTCAAACTCCGCCACCACCTCACGAATAATGTGAATAGCCTCAGACTCCAGCACATCCAAACTCGTCAAAGCAGCATCAACGACCACCGACGACGGCACGTCTACCTGCTCCAGTACGTTGGTGTAGTTGTTGCTCATACGTGTAACCCACATTCTGTCTTGTCGGTCCCGGCCCAGCGGCCGGCGCGGGGGTCATCGCCGGGTGCAACCTTTCGGGTGCAGGGTGCGCACCCAATGGACGGGTATCCCTGTGTCAGCAGGGGATTGACGGGCAGCAAATTTTCGTCGGAGTAATCCACCAACTGATCAAAAGTCCAGGTAGCAACGGGGTTGACCTTCACCAGCCCGTTCTTTTCATCCCACGTGATCAGGGGCGTATTGGTCCTGGTGGGTGCCTCTTCGCGGCGGACCCCGGTGAACCAAAGGTCGTAACCGGCGAGGGCCTCCTGCAGTGGTGCCACCTTGCGAAGGGCACAGCACTGCGAAGGGTCACGGGCAAACAGGTCCTTCCCCAGCAGAGAATCCTGCTGTGCCACGGTGTGCTCGGGCAGAACATCAACAATGTTGACCCTCAGGTTCGTTGCAACCTCATGGCGGGTGTCATACGTTTCGGGGAAGTGGTAACCCGTGTCCAGGAACAGGACATCCACATGAGGCAACTGGTCCGCCACCAATGCAGGCAACACCGCGTCCGCCATGGAACAGGCAACGGCCACCCGAGCAGTCTCGAAGTTCCGAGCCACCCAAGCAATCACCTCTTCCGCCGTAGCATCCCAACCCAGCTCCTGCGCTCCGGCAGCAGCTAGCGCCCTGAGCGCATCGTTGGAAGTCGCGGACAAGTCACGGGCAAGCTCCGTCACTGGAGAATCCCTTCTTCGGCGGCGTGGGCCCACTGGGCGAACGTCTGCCCCTCAGCCCGGCCGGCAACATAGGCGCGGACGACGCGCTCAACGTAGTCGGGCAACTCATCGACGGTGACCTTCAAGCCGCGGATGGTGCGGCCGAGGCCGGCTTCTTCGCGCTGATAATCGGCCAAGCCACCGCCCAAGTGGATCTGGAATCCTGGGGTGGGGTCGCCATCGGGCGTGGGAAGCATCATGCCCTTGAGGCCAATGTCCGCAGTTTGAATGCGGGCGCAGGAGTTGGGGCAACCGTTGATATGCAGGCTGATGGGGTTCACCAATTCTCCGCTGTCCACCAGATCAGCAAGGCGCCGCTCCAACTCCGTGATGGCCCAAGCAGCAGTCTTCTTGGTTTCCACAATGGCTAGCTTGCAAAACTCCAAGCCGGTGCAGGCAATGGTGGAACGCCGGAACAATGACGGGCGGGCAGAGAGTCCCAAGGCGTCGACGGCACTAATTACCGGTTCAACCTTGCTTTCCGGAACGTCCAACAGCACAAATTTTTGGTGCGGAGTGGTGCGCACCCGGTATGAACCGTTGGCCTCCAGCACATCAGCCAGTGAAGTCAGTAGAGCTCCAGAGAGCCGCCCAACGGTGGGCGTGACGCCAATGTAGAAGTTGCCGTCCTTCTGCTCGTGAACGCCAATGTGGTCACCGGGGGATGTCGGCTTGGGGGCGGCATCCCCGTCAGCGAGCGCGTAGCCAAGATACTCGTCCTGCAGAATCTGGCGGAACTTCGCAACTCCCCAATCCTGCAACAAGAACTTCAGGCGAGCCTTGGTGCGCATCCTCCGGTAGCCGTAGTCGCGGAAGATGCTGGTGACGCCCAGCCATACCTCGGCGGCCTCTTCGGGGCGCACAAAGACGCCCAACCGTTCAGCTAATCGTGGGTAGGTGGACAGGGCCCCGCCTACCCACAGGTCATAGCCGGGGCCAAAGTCCGGATGCACCACGGCCACCAAAGAACAGTCGTTAATCTCGTGAACTACGTCCTGGCTGGGGTGGCCGGTAATAGCCGTCTTGTACTTGCGTGGCAGGTTGGCCAGCGAGGGGTCCCCGATGAAGCGCTCACTGAGCTCGTTAATCAGCGGGGTGGGATCCAGAATTTCATCCTTGGCAATCCCTGCCACGGGAGAGCCCAGGATTACTCGAGGCACATCCCCGCAGGCTTCCGTGGTGGATAGCCCCACAGCCTCCAACCGGCGCCAGATCTCCGGCATGCTCTCCACCTCAACCCAATGGAGCTGAATGTTCTGCCGGTCCGTGAGGTCCGCGGTACCGCGAGCAAAATCGGTGGATATGCCACCGATAACCCGCAGTTGTTCCGTGGTGAGTGCACCGCCGTCAATACGTACCCGGAGCATGAAGTAGCGGTCTTCCAACTCTTCCGGCTCCAACGTAGCCGTCTTGCCGCCGTCGATCCCGGGCTTGCGCTGGGTATAAAGTCCCCACCAGCGAAAGCGACCGTGCAGGTCAGTCGGATCGATGCTGTCAAAGCCATCGCGAGCGTAGATACTCTCAATGCGCGCACGAACGCTCAGTCCGCCGTCTTCCTGCTTCCAGGTTTCGTTGCCGTTGAGCGGCTCAATGCCGTCAATCTTCCACTGTCCGTGCGGCTTCGTAGCGGGCCGCCTGGATAGAGTTTGGTTGGTCATACAGCTCACACTAAGGCTGCCGCGCTGTTGGCCCCTCGCGGAGAGTCATTGACGGCAACACTTCGTCACGGGGCGCAATATGAACCGCAATAGCTTGCAATTCCTACCTGCCCCAAAATCGCTCCAGCTCTCGGCGATCTTTCTTGCTGGGGCGGCCGGCACCGCGATCGCGTTGAGCCACCACCACCTGCTCCACCGGCGGCAGCCGAACGGTGTGGTCCGTGTAGCAGCGGGCCGCCAGCTCTGCCCCCACTCGTTTGGCAATTAGCGCGCGCACCTCCAACACCAGTTCTTCACCGTCCCGGCGAACTCGCAACGTATCCCCCTCCACCAGAATCTGCGCGGCCTTGAGGGTTTTTCCGTCCATTCGTACATGCCCGGCACGGCAAGCGGCGGTGGCCATTGAGCGCGTCTTGTATATGCGCACCGCCCACAGCCAGGCATCCACCCTCACTGCGGAGGAGGTTCCCACGCTAGGGGTCATTGCCGCGCCACGGCTTCATTGAAGCGTCGCAGCGCCAAACGCGCCACCTGTTGGCTGGGCAACAAAGGCTCAGTCACTACCGTCGCACCGGACTTGGCAAGCTGGTCATGAAAGTACCCCGGAGCCAACAAATAGGAAGCTACGGCCACGCTGGCGTGTCCCTGGTCATGAAGCTCAGCAACCGCGTCAGGCACCGTTGGCGTTGTGCTGGCGCCATAGCCGGCCGCCACGGTACCGGGCCGCAGAGCCCGCAGCTCCGCCGCGACTTCCTCTACCGCGTCCGCTGCGGCGGGGTCTGAGGATCCGGCCGCAGCCAGAACCACGGGCCAGTCGCCCGGAACGTCCCTAAGTCGTTCAGCCAGGACTGCTGCTAGCTCACCGTCCGGGCCCAAAGGCTCCGCGGCAACCGCACTCCCCGCCCGCTGTGAATTACGCGCAGCTACAGCGTTGGCAATGTCTACCCGCACATGGAACCCCACGCTGAGCAGCAGCGGCACCACCACTGCATCCAGCTCTGGTGCCACGTCGCGCAGCACCGTATCCAGCGATGGTTCCTGCACATCCACATAGGCCTCCAGCACCGTTAGCCCCGGCCGTAAGGCGGCCACCATCTCACGCAACTGATTAATCAGCTGCTGCCCGGTGACGTTATTGGTTCCGTGTGAACACGCAACCAAGATGGGCTGCTTCACACGTTCTCCTTGCGGGCAAAAACAGTCTTGAGGGACAGCTTGTTGGAGTACTCGATGGAACCATAGCGGAACAGGTGCACGGCCAACCGGAGGGCCAAAGCACCCAGAATGAGTAGTTCCGCAATCACTACCCAAGCGGACACCGGGTCAAGGGAGCCGAAGGCGTTCCGCAACAGCGCCGTCACCGGCGCTGTCAGGGGGAAGAACGTGAAAATCCGTACAATCGGCGCGCTGGGATCACTGATGATGAGAGACACTGCGTACAGCGGCACAAACAGCAATATCATCACCGGCCCCAGCATCGTGCCGGCCTCTTTGACGGTTGGCATCACTGCCCCGATGGACACCAGTAGACCAGTGAACAGGATGAACCCGCCCAGCAGAATGAGCGCACTTACCAGCATAGTTAAGGGATCAGGCGAGAGGTGCGACAGGTCAAAGTCCGGGAAGGCGAGCTGCTCACGGAAGAGGGCGTATCCCACCACCGTGGGCACCGCGAACACCACCATTTGAACCACGCCCACCATAAAGAGGCTAATAATCTTTCCCACTACCAGCGTGGTCGGGTTGAGGGTGGTGAGGATCATCTCCGTGACGCGATTCTCTTTTTCCTCAAGGGTGGAGGAAATCATTTGGTTGGCCAAGAGGGCTACGGTCAGGTAGAAGATCACCAACACCAGCAGGGGCGGAACCACTGTGCCCCAGCCGCCCGCCTCCACGCCATTCTTGTAGGTGGTGGATTCGGTGCTCACAGTCCCGTTTAATACAGCAGTGAGCTTTGGTTGGCCCACCTGTTGTTGGGCTGAAACAGTCAATAGCTGCTTGGCGACGGCGTCATAGGTTCCGTTTTTGAAGATGCCCTGATCTGCAGCATAAATCTTGATCTTGCCGATGGCCGGATCACCGGGATACACGAAGAGGGCCTGCAGCTTACCGTCCTTGACCGCGGTCAGGGCCGCTGATTCACTCGAGGCAGGGCTTCCGCCCATTGCGGCGGCAATCTGGGCGTTGACCAAGCCCGAGGCATCCACATAACTGAAGTTCAGCTTGTCATTCTTTTGGGCGTCCGCAGAGCTTGACGTGGATTGGTTGGAGATAAACACCAAGGCAAAAACGATGGCCAGCATTACCGGAATGGCCAGCGTGGCTATCCAAAACCGACGCTTCTTGACGGTCCGAGTGAATTCGAAGGACACCACAGTGCCCAAATTATGACGTGCCATGTTAGCTGGCCTCCGTAGATTGGTGCCCGGCTTCGCCGTAGACCTGAATAAAAATATCGTCGAGGGAGCGCTTGGCGGCCGAGAAGCCGCGGACGCTCACCCCTGCCTGCACCAGTTCCCGCAGTACGGCAGCCTCGTCTGCGCCGTCGGCCAAGGCAAGTTCCGCATAATTGGCCTCGCGCAGTGACACGGTGTACTGCGTTGAGAGCGGCAATTCACCGGTGAATTTTAGTCGAACCGTGCGGCCGCCGTAGAGGTCTTGCACCTGGTCAATGGTGCCGTATGCCTCCGCTGTGCCGTCCTTGAGGAGGATGATGCGATCGCACAGCCGCTCCACCTCCTCCATTTGGTGCGTCACCATAATGACGGTGGCCCCGGCAACCTTGCGTTCTTCAATAATGTCCATCAACAGCCGCCGGTTAACCGGGTCAAAGCCCTTCGTGGGCTCGTCCAAGATCAATAACTCCGGGTCATTCATGATGGTGACGCCCAGCTGAATCTTCTGCTGTTGGCCACCGGAGAGTGTGTCCAGCCGAACGGAGGCTTTATCGCTGAGATCAACTCGCCGAAGGTACTCCTGTGAGAAGTCCCGGGCCGCCGTCGCGCTCAGCCCCTTGAGCCGGCCAAAATAGACCATGACGTCAAGTACTGACTCCTTTTTGTAGAGGCCGCGCTCCTCGGGCAGGTAGCCCAATCTGGAACCGAAGTCATCGTTAAACACCTTGCCGCCGATGTGCAAGATGCCAGCAGTGGGCCGGTAGATACCCAGTAGCGCACGGATAGTGGTGGTTTTCCCTGATCCGTTTCCACCCAGAAACCCAAATGTTTCGCCCCGGTGCACGTCGAAGGAGAGGTTGGAGATGACGGTTTGGGCGCCAAAATTCATTTTGAATCCCTCAATATGAACCAGTGGCTCCGTGGGGGCTGCAGTGACAGTCATGCCCCCAGCATAGTTCCCACCGCACCGTAGGATGGATGCTGGCTCCACCCCATTCCTGCTACCTGCTGACCTAGAGAATGCACTGATGAATTTTGATATTGCCCTGGCCCTTGACCTGATCGGGGTGTTTTTCTTTGCTTTGTCCGGCAGCCTCCTGGCCGCCCGAAAAGGCTTTGATGTGGTGGGCTCGTTGCTGCTCGGTTCTCTGGTGGGCCTGGGTGGCGGAACAGTGCGAGACGTGATTATCAACGATGGCCCCCCGGCTGCGTTCAGCAACCCGATGTACCTGATCCCGCCGATTGCAGCGGCTGTGCTGGTCTTTTTCCTGTACCAAAGCGTGGACGCCCGAGGTAACTTACTGACAGTGTTTGATGCTCTGGGCCTCGGGCTCTTCTGCGTCACGGGGACCGTCAAAGCAGTCAATGCCGGGCTGAATCCCGTGTCCGCAATTCTGCTGGGCGTCACCACAGCGGTAGGCGGGGGCCTGTTGCGCGATATTACGGCCAATGAAGTTCCGAAGCTCTTTGACAACCGTGACATTTATGCAGTCCCAGCCTTTGTGGGTGCCGGGCTCACCACTTTGTTGTTGGAATTGCACGTGTTGAACCTCTACACGGGCACCAGCACCGCGATCCTGGTGTTTGCCCTCCGCATGATCTCGTGGCATTTTCATTGGCATGTGCCACTGGCCGTCCACAGGCGGCAACGGCGGGGTGCCAAGGCCAGCTAGGATTGAGCTAGATCCCCTCACTACTTTGGAGTGCCACATGCCTGAGATTTTTCTGGACAAGTTCCGCGCTTTGGTTCCCCTGTACCTCGAGGAACCTTGGACCAGCGAAGACGGCATTGAAGCTCAGGAACTAGACGAGATCCTCACGGATGCTCACCTGCAAATTCCATTGGTGCTGCGCGAATTTTTCAATGCAGTGGGCTCATGCGAAGAGCTAATGGAGGCATATCACTTCTTCTGGGATCCGGAAGAGCTGGAGGTGGAGGACGGCTATCTGCTCTTCCTCGAAGATGAGGATGAGGCGTACACCTGGGGCATGCGCGCGGATCAAGTGGACGTGCCGGACCCGATCGTGTGGCGTCGCAATAACGCCAAGGGCAGTTGGACCAGCGAAGAGGGGACGTTCAGCGAATTTGTGCTGGACATGTTCGACTGGGTGTTCTCCGATGAGGACGACGACGACGAATCGCGCAACTAGCGCTCGTGGAAACTAGCCTTCGCGCGTAACCACTGCCACGGCGAAGCTACTGAGGGCTTCCTTGACGGGACCCTCAGGCAGTGGATCCAAGGCGGTGACTGCGTCCGCAGCCCAGCGGCGTGCCACGGTCCAGGACTCCTCGGCAACCGGGTGAACCCGCAGGGCAGCAACGGCAGCGGCAAGAGCGTCGTCGCCCGTTAAATCTCCGTCAACCAGCGCCAAGACTTCGGCCGCCGACTCATCGCCCCTCGCTGCGGCTCGACGCAACAGCAACACCGGAAGCGTGGGAACGCCTTCACGCAGGTCCGTGCCGGGCACCTTGCCGGACTTGACCTTCGCGCCCGTGACGTCAATGACGTCGTCGGCAAGCTGGAAGGCAACGCCAACCTTTTCGCCGTATTCCACCAGAACATCCTGAAATTCTTTACTGACTCCGGCAAAAATAGCGCCCAGTTGCCCGGCCGCAGCTACCAGAGAGCCGGTCTTATCCGAAATGACGGAGAGATAGTGCTCCACCGGGTCTTGGTCCTCGCGTGGACCCACCGTTTCGTGGAGCTGGCCAAGGCACAAGCGCTCAAAAGTACGTGCCTGAATACCAAGTGCCTCGGCACCGAGCTCGGAGACCAGAATGGAGGCCCGGGCAAAGATCAGGTCACCGGTGAGAATCGCAACCGAGTTGCCCCACACCTCATGGGCAGTGGGCGCCCCCCGGCGGAAAGGGGCTGAGTCCATCACATCGTCGTGATACAAGGTTGCCAAGTGGGTCAGTTCAACAACGACGGCGGCCCGGCTCACTTCAGGAGCCTCACCGTCACCTAGCTGCGCCGCCAACAACGTCAGCAGCGGGCGAATCCTTTTGCCACCAGCTTCAACAAGGTGCCGGCTCGTGGCATCCGCAAACGGGTCCGAGCTGGCAATGGCCTCACGAAGTTCCCTTTCCACGCGCGCCAGAGAACGCACAATGGCCGGGCCCAACTCCGAATTGCCGGCAACGCTTTCAAACCCCTTGGGCAGGGTGATGCCGCTAGCAATGGCCATGGTGGTGGCATCTGGCTCAGAAGTGGCACGGTGGCCGTGCCCGGCGTGTGTCCAGCCCTGATCCGCGGAAGTAGTCACTGCTTAAGCCTAGCCGGTATGCGCAAAGGATTTGCCCAGGGCGCAGCGCTTCCTTGATTGCTGGTCGCTGGG
>JABBNV010000011.1:8323-13193 GCA_019352125.1 Acidobacteriota bacterium
GGCTTCAAGCAGCCGAATCAGCCGGTCCTCCAGCCCTTTGCCCTCCACATCGGTGAGATTGGCCATCATCCGCACCACAAAACGCATGAGCACGGGCAATGGCATTCCTGTACGTAATGCCAGCTTCATGACGGCAGGTTTGCCAATCATGGCCGCGCATATTCTCCCCAGGGTGAAGTGATTCCCCCATGACTGACGCACCCGCTGGCTATAGCTGGCCAACGCATACTCACGGGCAACGCTCGAATTGGCTCGGCTGGCCAAGTCAATCGCCTCGGCAGCAAACCGGGCGGATTCCATGGCGTAGCTAATGCCTTCCCCATTGAACGGGCTCACCATGCCACCGGCATCTCCCAACAGCAATAGGCCGGGTGAGTAGTGAGGGGTTCTATTGAAGCCCATGGGCAGTGCGGCACCACGGATCTCGCCTACCTGATTTTCCTCAGAGAAACCCCACTCTTCGGGCATTCCAGCAGTCCAGTCACGCAGCACGGCCTTGTAATCCAGCTTGCCAAATTCCTTGGACGAGTTCAGGATGCCCAGCCCTACGTTGGCGGTGCCATCCCCTACGCCAAAGATCCAGCCATAGCCGGGCAACGGGTTTCCGGCACGGTCTGGCAATTCAAGCCAGCCTTCCATCCACTCTTCGTTGTGTCGCGGAGACGTGAAATAGGTGCGCACAGCAACGCCCAGCGGCCTGTCATCGCGCTTGGTCAACCCCAACGAAACAGCTGTCCTGGTTGAATTACCGTCCGCTGCCAGCACCACGTCGGCGGTGAAGTCCAGCACCTCACCGGTCTTGCGGCCTGCTTCATCCAGCACCGCAGCACTGGCACCAACAACGCGGCCGCTAGAATCCGTTGTGACGGTGGTAACGCTGTGTCGTTCCAGAATTTCTGCGCCAGCTGCCTGAGCGTGCCTCGCTAGCGCCTCGTCAAAACCAAGTCTGGTGCGGATCAGTCCGTAGCCCGGAAAATCAGTCAGTTCCGGCCACGGAACCTCGATTTTTCGCCCGCCTGCAATCAGCCGGAGCCCCTTATTACGCCGCCAGCCGTCAGCCTCATCATGTGGCAAACCCAGCAGCTGGATTTCCCGAACGGCCCGCGGAGTCAGCCCGTCCCCGCAAACCTTTTCCCGCGGAAAAGCAGTCTTCTCCAAAACCGTGACCTGGTGCCCAGCAGTAGCCAAATAATATGCGGCAGTTGAGCCCGCCGGGCCCGCACCGACTATCAGTACCTTCACGCGGTTCGGCTGGCCTTCCGGCGCAGTTTGGTCACCGGGCCAGTGGGGCCCAGATCTTCACGACTGGGTTTGGTGGCACGGTGAATAGCAACGATCCCACCCGTGAGGTTTCGGTAGGTCACGTCCTTCCAGCCAGCTTCAGTGAGCCAATGGGAGAACAGATCCTGCCCCGGCCAGGCACGGATCGACTCGGCCAAATAGATGTAAGCAGCAGGGTTAGACGCCACCTTGGAGGCGATGGGTGGCAACGCGCGCATCAGATATTCGGTGTACATGGTGCGCCACAGCGGAATGACGGGGTGCGAGAACTCCATCACCACCAAGCGGCCGCCGGGCTTGGTGACCCGCAGCATCTCTTCGAGCGCCTTGTGCGGATCAGTGACGTTGCGCAGTCCAAAGGAAATAGTGGTGGCGTCGAAGGAATTGTCAGCAAAAGGCAGGTTGGTGGCGTCACCAGCAATAAAATCAATATCCGGACGACGTCGCTTGCCCACCTTGAGCATGCCGCGGGAGAAGTCCAGAGCAACTACAGAGATGCCCGCATCCGCGTAGGGTTCGCTCGAAGTGCCTGTGCCAGCGGCCACATCCAGCACGCGCTGGCCCTGCTGGGCGCCCACGGCCTCCACCGCCAAGCGGCGCCAACGGTACGTTTGGCCCATGGCCAGTAGGTCATTGACCAGATCGTACTTCGGGGCCACGTCATCAAACATGGCTGCAACTTCATCCGGTTGCTTGTCCAGTGTGGCTCTATGTCCAGTGGTATTCACCTGAACATTGTCTCAAATTTATTGCATCGAGCACACATGCTCCGCTGCGCACGGCCACAAGGGCCCTCGCAGAGTAGTGTATGAGTCGATGAAAGCGCCGTTGACCGTACTCACCCTCCCCTTGGAAAAGCGGTACCTCCCCGCCCCTTTTTTGGAGCTCTTAACCGTCCCGTCAGCCCATTGCTGGGTCCGTCGGGGCCAGGGCTTGATAGCTTTTGGCGAACTGGCCCGCTTTGAAAGTAGTGGTGTAGAACGGTTTAGTGAAGCGGCACAGTGGTGGGCGTCAGTAGCCGCAACTGCGGTGGTTAGTGACCCGGTGAATCTGCCCGGCACGGGAGCCATGGCAGTGGGCTCCTTCGCCTTTTCTTTCACTAGCGCATATACGTCCCGCTTGATCATCCCCCGGCTGGTAGTTGGTCTGCGGGAGGGCATGCACTGGCTCACCATTCTTTCGATCACCGGCGAAGAATTAACCGAAGAACTCGCTTTGGCCGAAGTGGCCACCATCGCCGCAGCCATTTCCCGCCCAGACATAGCTGCAGCTGGCGAAGCCACACTGTCCACCGGCGCACTCACCGAGGAACAGTGGATGGCACAGGTGGCCAGCGCCGTGGAAACTCTGGCCGACGGAACATTGGAAAAGGTAGTCCTGGCGCGTGACGTGGTAGCCGAGTTCCCGCACCAGGTATCCCGCCAGGCCATCCTGGCAGACCTTGCGGCCCGCTACAGCGAATGCTGGACGTACGGGGTGGATGGTTTTGTGGGTGCCACCCCGGAAATGCTGATCCGGGTGGAAGGAACCACCGCATCCGCTAGGGTACTTGCTGGCACTCTGGACAGGGAGGGCGCACCTGCAGACGGCAGTACCTACGCCAGCGAACTACTGGCGGGCTCAGCCAAGCAGCGGCAAGAACATGATCTGGCAGTCAGCTCGTTGACGCATCAATTGGCCCCCTTCGCCAAGGATCTCTCCTTCCCACCCGAGCCGTTTATTTTGGAACTGCCCAACGTGTGGCATCTGGCATCCGACGTCTATGCGGAACTGGCGGACGCAAACGGCCACACCCCGTCCTCATTGGCCTTGGTGGAGGCCTTGCACCCTACAGCCGCGGTCTGCGGAACCCCGCGTACGGAGGCTGGTGCACTAATTCGCGACCTCGAAGGGATGGATCGGGGCCCCTACGCTGGGCCCGTGGGCTGGCTGGACGGCGCAGGAAACGGCGAGTGGGGGATAGCCCTGCGCGGTGCCGTGATCGAGACACCACACACCGTCCGGTTATTTGCCGGATGTGGCATAGTTCCCGCCTCTGACCCGGCAGCCGAGCTGGCTGAAACGTGGGCCAAGTTCCGGCCGATGTTGCAGGCGCTGGGCGTCAAGCACTAAATTAGCCGACACATCTTCCCGCATGTCTGGAATTCCGGACAGTAGTGCTTCGCGGAGGGTTGACTATCCTCAGTAAAGGTTGTCTGATAGTGAAACATTGTTTACTGTGATGTACATCTCAGTGGTTCACTGTATTGGCTATAAACTTGAAGTCTTATTCATTCGTTCTACCCCACGAATCAAAGGGAAATAGATGCCGCTCAACCCCAAACTCTCGCTTCGGCTCGCCGCTGCTGCCGCCGTCGCCGCTCTGGCCCTCACCGGCTGCACCTCTGCTTCACAGGGCGGTGGAGCCAGTAGTGGCTCAACGTCCGGACCGGCAACTTTTGACGCCACATCCGTAGCCAAGGACGATGCGCTTGCCGCCGCCGTTCCCGCCGCGCTCAAGGCCAAGGGCAGCATCTCCGTGGGCATGGATACCTCGTACGCACCCGCCGAGTTCCTGGGCGGCAGCAACGGAACCACCCCGCAGGGCTACGACGTTGACCTAGCCAACGCCATCGCTGCAACCTGGGGAATGAAGGCCAACGTCCAGACGGCCGAGTTCTCCTCGATTCTGCCCGCACTTGGCTCCAAGTACGATCTGGGCATCAGCTCCTTCACCATCAACGCTGACCGCGTTAAGGCAGTCAACCTGGTGAGCTACTTTAACGCCGGCATCATGTGGGCCGTGCAAAAGGGCAACCCCAAGAAGTTTGATGTGAATGATGTTTGCGGAAAGTCCATTGGCGTTCAGACCGGCACCGTGGAAGAGGATCCCCTGCTGAAGGATCTCAACACCAAGTGCACTTCGGCAGGCAAGCCTGCCATCAACATTGTCACCCTCAAGAACCAGACGGACGTCACCACGCGTCTGGTGAATGGTGGCATTGACGCCATGACAGCAGACTCCCCCGTGATCCGCTACGCCATTGGCCAGACCGGTGATTCCCTGCAAACCATCGGTACTGAAACCGATGCAGCCCCCGAGGGCATCGCCGTAGCCAAGAGCGATACGGCACTGGCTGACCTGGTGCAAAAAACCATCACCAAGCTGATGGCAGACGGCACCTACAAGAAGATCCTGGACACTTGGTCCAACTCCGCCGGGGCACTCACCAAGTCCGAAGTAAACCCGAGCACCGCGGGCTGAAAGGCGTAGCATGACAACGCACAACCAAGCACCTGCGTCGAAAGGCCAGGTGGAGCTGATTCGCGCCGTCCCGGTGCGCCACCCGGGCCGCTGGGCGGGCGGAGCCATCATCGTGCTGTTGCTGGCCGTCGTCGCCCAGAGCGTGGTGACCAACCACAATTTCCGGTGGGATATTGTGGGTCTCTACCTCCGCGATGTACTGGTGATTCAGGGCATTGGCTGGACGTTGTTGTTGACGGTACTCTCCATGGTCATTGCCATCGTGCTGGCCATTCTGCTGGCGTTCATGCGGCAATCGGACAACCCGTTGTTCCGTTATGTCAGCTGGGCGTGGGTCTGGTTTTT
>JABBNV010000011.1:13203-17375 GCA_019352125.1 Acidobacteriota bacterium
TCAGCGGTTTTGTTGGTGCCGTCCTGGGCCTCGGCTTGAACGAGTCAGCCTACTTGGCTGAGATTTTTCGCGCCGGGTTGAAGTCGGTGGACTCCGGCCAGATGGAGGCCGCAGAGGCATTGGGCATGCACAAATCCAAGATCATGTGGCGGATCATTCTGCCGCAGGCCATGCGGGTGATTGTGCCGCCCACAGGCAATGAGACCATCGGCATGCTGAAGACCACCTCGTTGGTTTTGGCAGTCCCGTTTACTTTGGATCTAACCTTTGCCACCAACAACATTGCCAACCGCACGTACCTGCCCATTCCACTGCTGATTGTGGCAGCCATTTGGTACCTAGTGATCACCTCCCTTCTCATGGTGGGCCAGCACTTTGTGGAACGCCACTACGGCAAGGGCGTGGACAATCTAGTGCCCGCACCAGTCAAGGCGACGGCGGCGTCCACCGCGGCGCACGCCGGAACTGGTACGGCTGCAGCTACGGAGCAAGGAGACACCGAATGAGCGAGTCATCACAGCCGCTGGTAGCCATCGAGAACGTTCACAAGTTCTTTGGTGAGCATCATGTACTTCGCGGCATAGACATGACCATCAAAGAAGGCGAAGTTTCGGTGATCATTGGCCCGTCCGGGTCAGGAAAGTCCACCTTGCTTCGCTGTATCAACATGCTGGAAACCATCAGCGCGGGGCGCATCACCGTGCGCGATGACTTGATCGGTTACAAAGAGGTCAACGGCCGCCTGCATGACCGCACCACCAAGGAAATTGCGGCCCAGCGCCGCGAGATCGGCATGGTTTTCCAGCGCTTTAACCTGTTCCCGCACAAGACCGCAGTGCAGAACATCATGGAAGCACCCACACAGGTCAAAAAGAAGTCCAAGGCTTCTGCTAAGGCCAAAGCCCTGGAATTGCTGGACATGGTGGGGCTGAGCGACCGCGCCAACCACTACCCGGCGCAGCTCTCCGGTGGCCAACAGCAGCGTGTGGCAATTGCCCGTGCGCTGGCCATGGAGCCAGAGTTGATGCTCTTTGATGAGCCAACCTCGGCGCTTGACCCGGAGCTGGTGGGTGATGTCCTGAACGTTATGAAGGATCTTGCCAAGTCCGGCATGACCATGATTGTGGTAACCCACGAAATCGGTTTTGCCCGCGAGGTAGGAGACACTTTGACGTTCATGGACGCTGGTGTGGTGCTGGAAAGTGGTGATCCGCGAGAGATCATTGCGAACCCGCAGCACGCACGCACCAAGGAGTTCTTGGGGCGCGTCCTCTAGAGGTCGCGTTCTCTAAAGAGCGACGACGGCACGCACGGCGGCGGCTACCCTCGCATTGCGAGGGCGCAAGTCTTCCCGCCGAGCGTGCACCTCAATAATGGACCTACCAGCAATAGGCTCCCTCAGCGCGGCCTTTAGCTCTGCCGCAGTACGAACGGTACGGTATTGCACCCCGTACGCTGAAGCCAGTGCCTGGACGTCTGCCGTGTGTGGCGTGCCAAAGAAGCGTTCAACGGCGTGGGAGTACGGCGCCTGATCAGCCAACGCCCCGTGCTCCAGAGTGGCAAAGATTCCACCGCCACCATCATTGAGCACAATGAGTTGCAGGTCTGGAATCCGCTCCCCCACACCCAGCAAGAGTGAACCGGCGTCATGCAGGAACGTCAGGTCCCCCAGCAACACGCGGGTGGGCGTCCCGGACGCTAGTGCGGCCCCCGTGGCGGTGGCAATAGTTCCGTCTATTCCAGCTAGCCCACGGTTGGCAAATACGCGCCGCGCAGAGCCCATCCCGCAACGCTCTGGCTGGCCGGCCAAGTCCACGTCCCGGATCGGGTTGGAGGAGCCAAGCACCAGCTGTTCAGCGGTGTCACTGGCCCACACCGCCGCAGCAACGCCAAGCCCGTTCAGGGTGTCCCCAGCCAGCTCCTGCTCCACAGCCAACTCCGCTGCTGCCCCCGCACGCTGCCACGATGCCAACCAATCAGGCGCACCACTGCCAGCAAATTCACGCAGCTCGGCCCAGTCCGTGATGGGTTGTTCGGGGCGGCGCCCGGCGGTAAACCAGGCCACCGGGCGGGGCAGGTAGATGGCTCTGGGTAGCTCCGCACGGGCCAGCAAAGCGGCAATGGGTCTGGACAGGGTGGGGCGCCCCAGCATCACAACGCGTTCAATGTCTTGGGAAAAATGGTCAAGCAACAATCGGTAGGCGCCAATCGCATTGGGGCCAAAGCGCGCATTGGAGCTGGGCTCAGCCAGCAGCGGCAGCCCCAAATCGATGGCAAGCGCCTGGGCCTCGGGACCAGCATCGTGCCCAGCAATGATCACCGTTCGACGGGCTGCCAAAGCGTTGGCCACTGCGGGCGCCTTCGCTGACTCCTGCTGGGGTGCCTGCGCCTGCTCCGGCATTGGCTCCAGTAACTGCCAATCGGATCCATCCTGGGCAGGCGTGAGCGGTTCTCGGAAGGCAAGGTTGAGCTGCACCGGGCCAGCTGGAATCTGCTCCAACTCCCCCCGAGCGGCAGAAAGTGCAGTAGCCACGGCTCGTCGAGGATCCTCATCCGCCGCAACGTCCGCTGCAAAACGTACGTGCTGGCCAAACAGGTCAAACTGTTCAGTGGTCTGGTTAGCACCCGTTCCATGCAGTTCAGCCGGGCGATCCGCGGAAAGGATCACCAGCGGCACCTGTGCATGATTCGCCTCCATTACCGCCGGCAGCAAATTGCCTACTGCGGTTCCGGAGGTAGTCACCACAGCGGCAGGCGCACCCGAGCCCAGCGCCATGCCCAGAGCCGTGAACCCGGCGGAACGTTCATCGATGCGCACGTGTATCTGCAGCCAGCCTGCGGACTCCGCCTCGGCCAGCGCATAGGCCAGCGGCGCCGAACGGGATCCTGGGCAAAGCACCACGTGATCGACGCCCGCCTCAGCCAGCAGCCGCACCACCATCCGAGCCGTATCCATAGAAGTCACCGAACTATCTAATCACCGCAGGTGGCCCAACCACACCATCGGCGTCAGCGACAGGAGCCTTAGCTATAGCAGTGCGTACGTACGACTCAGGCGTTCCATCCACCACTGAGTCCGTGCCGGTGTTGCTGCAAACCGTGCCAGCAGCTCCGGCTCCGGGGTAGCCGAGCGAACTTTCATGAACCCACCGTGAGCCACCAGGGAATCAGCGGCCACGTCCCCCGCCATCAAAGAAATGGTTCCCAGCCCGCAGGCGTAGTCGAGTTGTGGCAGCGCCGCCGCCAGGGCCAGCCCCGCGCTCATCCCTATGGACGTATCCAACGCGGAGCTCACCACGGCGGGTAGCCCAGCGGCGGCCACCACGGCCAAGGCCCGCTGCACACCGCCCAACGGCGCGGCCTTCACCACCAGAATGTCCGCAGCCCCGGCTCTTGCAACGGCCAGCGGGTCAGATTCCTTGCGCACACTCTCATCCGCCGCAATCAGCACGGGTACACCCTTGCGCCGCAACCGTTGCCGCAGCAGTGCCAGCGCGGGAATGTCCCCCACGGGTTGCTCAGCGTATTCGAGACCGAATTCAGCCAGCGCTGACAGTGCCTGCTCAGCTTCCTCAAGACCCCAGCCACCATTGGCGTCAACGCGTAACTTCGCCTCCGGGAGCGTTTGGCGAACTGCCCGCACCCGCGCCAGATCATCCGCCAGATTCTGCCCCCGTTCGGCAACCTTGATCTTGACTGTGCCCTCGGCATCAAAATTTGCCAACACTCGTGGTACATCTTCGGCGGATACGGCCGGCATGGTGGCGTTCACTGGGACGGAATCCCGAACTGACGGGGGGAACCCCTCCCAGCCTGCTGCCAGAGCGGAGCGCAACCAGGCAGCTGCCTCGCCGTCGTCGTACTCCACAAAGGGGCTGAACTCCGCCCACCCTTGAGGCCCCCGCAGCAGGAGAGCCTCACGTGCCTGCACGGAACGGAAAGTGACTTTCATGGGAATGCTCACCACTACAGCGCTATCCAGCAGGTCTTGTAGCGGAGGAATTTCAACGCCTTGACTGTTCACCGGAGTAACTCTACGCGGCAACAGCACAGGGCGCTTGAAGATTGATATGGCACCCTAGTAGTGATGACTACGATCGACCCGCGCTCCCCACTCGTCCACCGCCCGCGGCATATTGCCGCACCTCACGCAGCGTATTTTTGGCTGTCTG
>JABBNV010000011.1:17385-20489 GCA_019352125.1 Acidobacteriota bacterium
GCTGTCTGCCGGAGCCTCATTGCTGGCCATGGTGGCGTGCTACTTGTTTTACATCCGCACGTCTACCGGTCAGTACATTGACGAATCCGCCCTGGATGAGGCAACAAGAGCACGGTCCTACGTGGGCCTACAAGTTTCACAATTCCTCGATGCCCTGCCAGTTACCTCCGTGGTGATTGCCACCCTTGTGGTGCTTTTCGTAACAGTAGCCAGGCGTCGGTGGCTCGCCGGTGGCATCGCGATAGTAGCCATGGCATTGGCCAATGTGAGCACCCAGGTCATCAAAATGGCGTTGCCGCCACGCCCGGACCGTGGCATTGCCACACTGGATCTCAACTCCCTGCCCAGCGGGCACAGCACCCTTGCAGCATCCTCCGCCGCTGCAGTTTTCCTGGTTGTTTCACCGCGCTGGCGGCCCCTTGCTGCTTTTGCCGGCGGGTCTTACGCCATCATTTCCGGCACCTCCACCCTGATCAACCAGTGGCACCGCCCCTCAGATGTGATCGCAGCGTTCCTGGTAGTGGCCTTCTGGACCTCCATTGCTGGCCTGGCCATCCTGCGCACTGGTAACGCCTGGAATGTGTGGACCGGTTATGGCGAGCACTGGGCCACGTCCCGGATCTGGCCACTGCTGTCACTACTGATCGGCCTGCTTGCAGCCCTTGGTGCCTTTATTACGCTGCGGCAACTCACGCCAGCCGGAGGCAGCCACACCAGCACCACCAATTATTTTTGGGCAGGCGTTGCGCTGATTACCATTGGCGGCTACGTGTTAACGGTGGCCGGAACTCTACTTTTTGGCATTGCAGTACGCCGCCGCGAGCTGGTCAGTTAGCCTGCTGTCGCCCTGCCGTACGCGCCACCCTTGGTACGGGGTATCCAGTACCAGAGCACGCCCGCAGCGGCCACGCCCAGTACTCCCGTGACGCTAATGCCGATCCCTAAGGTCAACAGCGCTGTGACACCGGAAAGCAGAGCCGGCCCGCCGGTTGAACCAATGTCTGAGAGGAACCTCCAGATACCCAAGAACTGTGCCCGCCCGGGCGAGGGCGAATAGTCTGCCCCCAAGGTCATGATCATCCCGGAGCCAATCCCGTTGCCAAAACCCACTAGCAAGGCGGCAAGCAGAAGGGTCAGTGCGGAGTGCGTCCACGGCATCAACAACAGGGCAGCAGCCATCAGCAGCATCGATGGCACGGCCACCGCGACGCGACCACGCTTATCCATCACCTTGCCAGCCGGGTAAAACACCAGCATGTCCACCGCGCCGCTGAGCCCGTAGATCAATGAGGTGGTGCTGGCGTCCAGGCCCAGTCCTTCAGCCCACAGCGGGATCACGGCCTGCCGTGACGCCCGCACGGCACTCACCAGCACAATCCCGATCCCCACGGTGACAAACAGACGGCGCTGGTTGCGCAAGACGGAGCCGATGGTGGGCGCTGGGGTGTTGCTAACAGCGGCCGTGGGGTGAGTGAGGTCTGGCAGCGTCCACGCAATGGCCCCGGCAATCACGACGGCGACTATGGCCACTAGGTAGGCACCAGCGAGCCCCAGCCAGTTCAGAGCCGCGGCACCGATAAACGGCCCCAAGAATATACCGATGCGCATCACCCCGCCCAACGTAGAGAGCGCGCGTGCCCTGTAATGCACGGGCACTGCTTCAGTGAGGTAACTTTGCCGGGCTAAATTGAACACGGCAGACGCACTACCCACTAGCAGGATCCCCAGCGCATACATCCACAGACTGCTGGCCACTAGGCACAGAGCCAGCCCGCAACAGGAGATCAGCGCGGCGGTAACAATGGCCCGACGTTCGCCAAACCTGGCGGTCAGGATGGAGGCGGGGATATTGCTGATCAGTGAGCCGATACCCAAGAGCGTGACGATCAGTGCAGCCAGGGCCACAGTGGCCCCCAGAGATCTGGAGCTGAGCGCGATGATGGGCAAAATAGCGCCCTCGCCTACGCCAAACATGAGCGAGGGCCCAAAAGCGGCCACCGCAATCTTGCGCATGCTGAAATCGTTGGCACTGTTGGGGGAGAGGAAACTCACTTGCCCCACTTTAGCGCCCGGATGTTTCCTTCAACCGCGTAATGAACCACCGTGACTGCTCCGGGCCGTAGGGCAGAATCGGAATCGCCTTTGTAGCGTCCGTGGGCATTTCTCGCGTAGCCGTCCGGGCCTGCTGCACGGCGGTGGCCATGGTGCGGCCCATGGTGCGCACAAACTCATCGCTCACCGGCTCCCCATGGCCGGGTACCAACACCTCGTAACGGTGCCTCAACGCGGAGAGTTGCCGCAACGTCTCGGCCCAATCCACGGGGAACGAATCCTCAAAGGATGGGTACGCGCCGTGTTCCACCAGGTCCCCAGCAAACAGTGCCACCTCGGTACCCACCAGCAGGTCCCCGTCAGTGTGCCCACGGCCCAGGTAAAACAAGGTCACGGCCTTCTCCCCGAGATCAACAATCACCGGCTGGTCCTTGACCACGGCGGTAGGGATGACCAACTCCGTATTCTGGCCTTCACCGGCACTCATCTCCGGTTCCCTCTGGTCCACCAAGGCTCGCTGCTCCTGGCCGGTTGCCTGCATGTCCGCGATGGCGTTGGCGTGCGCCCAAAACTCGCTGGCGCCGTCGTGAGCAAAAACTGCGTTGCCAAACCAGTGATCATAGTGAGCGTGCGTGTTCACCACCACCAACGGTAAGGCCGTAATTTCCCGCACTGCAGTGAGAAGCTGGGCACCCTGCCGGGGGCCGCAACCCGTGTCAATCACCAACGCCCGCTCCGAGCCCACCACTAGCCCCGAATTCAACTTGGCACCCGGTGTGGTCAGGACATAATTACCCGAGCCAAGATCGCGCCGTGTTGTTTCCGCGTTGCTCACTGTGAGTCTCTTTTCTAATTGCGGGCAAGTATTCAACCTATTCTGCCAAGCCGAACGCGCGTTGTCCGGTAAGCGGGCACAAGCCGTGAATAAATTAGAGATCAGCCAATACTGATCCGGGGTTCTCGATCGCGTCTGCAACGTAACGCAAGAAGCCGCCAGCCGTGCCGCCGTCGCAGACTCGATGATCAAAAGCCAGCGTCAACTCGGTCACCTT
>JABBNV010000011.1:20499-20997 GCA_019352125.1 Acidobacteriota bacterium
GTCACCTTGCGCACCGCCAGCTCCCCATTGACCACCCACGGCCGGTCCATAATGCGGCCAATCCCCAACATAGCTACTTCCGGGTAGTTGATGATCGCGGCGGAGCCATCCACCCTAAAAACCCCGTAATTGTTCAGGGTGAATGTTCCCCGACCCAGCTGAGCGGGCGTAGCTTTTCCAGATCGGGCAGTCTCAGTGAGCGCCTTGATTTCGGAATCCAGCTGCCTGGCGCTCAAGCGGTCTGCCCTCTCGATGGAGGGAACCACCAAACCGCGTTCCCCCTGGACCGCAAACCCCAAATTCACGCCGTCAAAAGCCACCAATGTTTCTTTAGAGTCCGTTGACTCCACCCGAGTATTCAACTCCGGAAACTTCACCAACCCGGCAAGTACAAACCGGGCAACGAATGCTAGCAGTCCGGGCACGGGGTGCTCTGACTTCTTGAGCTGGTCCCGCAATTCCCAGAGAGCGGTGGCATCCACATCTACCCACACCGTG
>JABBNV010000011.1:21007-25181 GCA_019352125.1 Acidobacteriota bacterium
GCCTCGGGAATCTCCCGCCTGCTGCGCCGCAGGTTGGCGGAGACAGTCTTGCGCAGGCCCGTGAATTCGGTCCGCTCAGTAATGCCCAGTCCCGTCCTGGCGTCCGTGTCGGATTGCTGGCCAGCGGCCGCTGCCTCCACATCACGACGGCGAATCATCCCCGCCGGGCCGCTGCCACTGATCTGCGCCAGGGCAAGCCCCTTATCCTTGGCCATCCGCCGAACCAAGGGCGAAGATACCAGCACGGCTTGGGAGCGGTGAGCCTGTGGCGTCTGGCCGCCTTGGTGTCGCACCGGAGCCGCTTCCGCAACCGGATGCTTCCGCGCCCTGGTGCGTCCAGTGTTTGCCTCCCCCGACGTGCCATACCCAATGAGCACATGGCCTGAGACCGAATCGGACTCTTGTGCTGAGTCAGCGTGCTCGGCTGACTTGGCTGGATCGGCACCCGTGACGCTCTCAGAATTAATGCTGATCAGGGGCTTGCCAACATCCATGGTCTGCCCGGCAGCACCGTGCAGCTGGGCCACCACCCCGGCGTAGGGCGAAGGGACCTCTACCACTGCCTTAGCAGTTTCCACCTCCGCCACGGGCTGGTCCACGCGCACCTGGTCCCCCACAGCAACCAGCCAATTGACCAGCTCCGCCTCGGTGAGTCCCTCGCCTAAATCCGGCAACAGGAAAACCTGCATGGCTACGCGTCCTCCCAATTCAGCTCATCCACTACGTCCAGAATGCGATCCACGCCGGGGAGGTAGTGCTTTTCCAACTTCGGTGCCGGGTAGGGGATATCGAATCCGGTCACCCGGCGAACCGGTGCGGCCAAGGAGGCGAAGCAGCGTTCTTGAACACGCGCCACAATTTCCGAGGCCACCGAGGCAAATCCAGGAGCCTCGGCTATCACCACCACGCGCCCAGTGCGCCGAACAGCCGCGGTGACGGTCGCGTCGTCGAACGGCACCAAGGAACGTAAGTCAATGACCTCTAGGGACCTGCCCTCACCCGCGGCCGTTTCCGCGGCGGCCAACGCAACAGAGACAGACGGGCCATAAGCCAACAGAGTTACGTCCGTGCCTGGCCGAACAATGGCAGCACGGCCAATCCCCGCATCGCGGTTCGATTCATACCTGACGCGCAGCTCATCCACATCCACACGTTCCTTGGCGAAGTACAGCTTCTTCGGTTCCAGAAAGACCACCGGATCCGGAGAATCAATGGCACCACGGAGCATCAGATACGCGTCCTGCACTGATGCTGGGGCCAGAACAATCAGTCCTGGGGTATGCGCGTAATACGCCTCGGACGAATCGCAGTGATGCTCCACCCCACCAATCCCACCGGCGTAGGGAATCCGGATCACCAACGGCAACCGAATGGCACCTTTGGTCCGGTTGCCCATCTTGGCGATGTGGCTGACCACCTGCTCAAAGGCCGGGTAGGCAAACGCGTCAAACTGCATCTCCAGCACGGGCCGCATGCCGTTCATGGCCATCCCCACAGCCATCCCAGCGATGCCGGATTCAGCCAACGGAGTGTCAAAACAGCGGTCGTCGCCAAAGGTAGCGGCGAGCGAATCAGTCACCCGGAAAACCCCACCCAGCTTGCCCACGTCTTCACCAAAGACCAGCACGGAGTCATCAGCACGCATCGCATCGGCCATCGCAGCGTTGAGCGCCTTGGCGAACGTTACGGTGGGGGTCTGCGTCAGCACCTCGGTCACGGCTGGCCTCCTGAGGCTGAACCTGCGCTACTGGCCGAGGCTGCGTCGCCGGCAGGGCGGGAGAGTTCCTCAGCCAACATGGCTGCCTGTTCCATGAGCTGCGGAGTGGGCTCCGCAAAAACGAAGCGAAACAGATCTGCAGGGTCCACCTCAACCTCAGCGTTCAGCCCCGTACGTAATGCCGCCGCGATGCTCTCTGCCGATGCCGCGAACGCTGCCTCGTCGTCGTCGTGCAATACCCCCATGGACCGCAAATAAGCACGCAACCGTAACAGCGGATCCCGCGCGTCCCAGGCTCGCACCTCCTCTTCGGAACGGTAGCGAGTGGCATCGTCAGCGTTGGTGTGGGCCATCATCCGGTACGTATGCGCCTCCACCAGAAACGGGCCACCACCGTTGCGGGCACGATCCACCGCGTGCTGCATCACGGCAAGAACGGCCGCGTAATCATTGCCGTCCACGCGCTCCCCCGGCATCCCATAGCCAATGGCCTTGTGAGCCAGGGATGGCGCGACACTCTGCTGCCGCAGCGGCACAGAAATAGCGTACTCATTGTTCTGGATTAGGAAGACCACGGGCAGGTGAAAAACGGCCGCAAAATTAAGCGCCTCGTGGAAATCCCCCTCACTGGTTGCCCCGTCCCCACACAACGCCACTACCACCGTGTCTTCACCGCGCAGCTTGGCTGCATGAGCAACGCCCACGGCGTGCAGCAACTGCGTGGCCAGCGGCGTGGATTGCGTCGCCACCTTGTGCTCATAGGGGTCGTAGCCGCTGTGCCAACTGCCACGCAGCAGCTCCATCACCGCAACCGGGTCTACCCCTCTAGCCATCACAGCCACGGAATCCCGATAGGTGGGGAACAACCAGTCCTGTTCGCTCAGGCATTCTACGGCCGCCACCTGGCATGCTTCCTGCCCGTGCGACGACGGGTACACGGCCATCCGCCCTTGGCGCACCAGGGCTGAGGCTTGGTCATTAATGCGTCGTCCGGCTACCAGCTTTTGGTACCCTCGAAGCAGCTTTTCAACACCGGGTAGCTCATAATCGCGAGTAGCAACTTCACGCTGGCGCCGTCCATCTTGATCGATGAACTCTACGGGCTGCGGGGATGGGAGCATGAACGACGTTTGTTCCGCTGTTGCGTGTTTCACCGCAGCCCTCCTTGGCTGGACCATCCCACCGGCAAGATTGCGGTTGAGTGAAAGATGTTCCGTCATCCAAGTATCGGATTGTTTGACTAATCGTCGCCAGTTCTTCCCATAACTCTGGATATCTCGTCATGTTGGGGCTAAAGTCGTAGACAGATTGTTGATGTGAGCTGTATTACACGGGAAAGTTGAAAACGGATGACAGAAAGCGCCCCCGCACCCTTGGACGAGGTGGATAAACGCATCATTGCAGAGCTGGTGCGCGACGGCAGGATGTCCGTAACTACCGTGGCCGAGAACGTCCACATTTCCCGAGCCCACGCCTATTCCAGAATCTCCAGGCTCACGTCCGAGGGGATTCTTACCAAGTTCACAGCCTTGGTGGATCCGGTCAAGGTGGGCCTGCGTTCCAGCGCCTACGTGACGCTGAAAGTTCAACAGCATTCATGGCGGGAGCTGAAAGAAGCCCTACGGGCCATCCCGGAGATCCAACACATTGCGCTGGTAGGCGGGGACTTTGACGTGATCCTCTTGGTCCGCGCGGAGGACAACGTTGGCCTTCGGCGAGTGATCTTTGACCAGTTGCAATCCATGCCCGGCGTGCAGGACACCCAGACGTTCCTGGTGTTCGAAGACCTGGACGCCCGCTAAGCGCCGAATACCGGCTTGCGCTTCTCCTGGAAGGCGGCGAACCCCTCCGCGTAATCGGCAGTCTTTCCCAGTTCCACTTGGGCTTCGTTCTCGGCCACCATCGCGTCCCACAAACCCAATCGCGAGTCTCGAATGTCTGCCACTAGCTTCTTGCTGGCGGCGAAGGCCTGGGCCGGGCCATTGGCAACCTTGGCCGCCGCAGCTCGGGTCTGGTCCAAGACTGCATCGGCAGGGAGCGCGCGGCTGAACAGACCACTGGCCACCGCGTGGGCTCCGCTGATGAGCTCTGCCGTGTAGATCAAATCCAGCGTCCGGTGCGGCCCCAAGCGCTCGGTGAACAGCCAGTGACCGCCGGAATCCAGGGTGGCCCCCAGCTTGGCAAACGGCGAGCCAATCTTGGCATCCTCCGCCAGATACACCACGTCAGTTGCTACCAGCAGGCCTAAGCCCACACCCAGGCACGCACCGTGGGCCGCCGCGAACGTCGGGGCCGGGAATGCGGACATTTTCTGCAGCAGCGGCGTCAGCAACCCGGCTAGATAATGCCGGGCGTCATCGTTGGCTGCGTCCACGCCGGAAATATCCCGGCCCGCACAGAAAGCCTTGCCCTCCCCGCGCAGCACCAACGCCCCCACCTGTCCAGCAGCTACCGCCT
>JABBNV010000251.1:0-237 GCA_019352125.1 Acidobacteriota bacterium
ACGCGCTGGGAAAACAAACGCGACAGCCTCTGAGCTTGCTGAGAGCACTGAACACAAGTCCGGTGCTTGAGTAAACAGAAGTCGCCCTTCAAGTAAACAGAACGCCCGGTCTGCCGATGGCGGGGTAAACCGGATCAGGTCGCATCAGGATGTCGGTCGGGCACTGCGCGCCAAAGCCGCCCCACCTGGCGGGTCTGGTCGAGGCGGGGAGGCTGCGTCCCCAAGACGCGAAACTCT
>JABBNV010000251.1:247-797 GCA_019352125.1 Acidobacteriota bacterium
CGTTTCTCTGCGAGTGTGGGGCGCCGGGTTGTGGCGACCACGGTTTCGCCCAGGACCGAGCGGTACAGGCGGTATGCGCTGAATGGGCGCGTGGCACGGTGAACGGAGGGGACAGCTGAGCGATCTGGAGGAACGGTCGCGCAACCGGACGGTGGTACTCCCCGGTCATTTCACCGGCTCTGTCCGTATCGAAACAGTGGAGGAGATCGGCGCCAACATGGTCTTGGCCCGGGTTCGGACCTCCGACGGTCGCCCGGACGAGACCACGCTCATGGCCGGTGACCTCGAAGCCGCCCTGGCCGCCGGGCCCCCGGCCACTGCCACGGTCCCGGCCGCCCGGCTGTTCCAGTGGATCGAGAGTCACCGCATCCGTCTGGCCTACGCCCACGACCCCTACTTCGCTGTGTCCCTGTCCGGAGTGCGGGGGCTGCCTCATCAGATCGAGGCGGTCTACCGTCACCTCCTGCCTCAACCCCGGCTGCGCTTCGTGCCGGCCGACGATCCCGGCACCGGCAAGACCATCATGGCCGGACTGCCGCTCAAGGGGCTG
>JABBNV010000251.1:807-4180 GCA_019352125.1 Acidobacteriota bacterium
GGACCGCACCCTTGGTGGTCGCCCCGGCCCCGTTGACCGTGCAGTGGCAGGACGAGCTGCTCGACAAGTTCGAGGAGCGCTTCGAGGTGGTCTCCTCCTCGCAGGTCCGCTGGCAGCTGGGCGGCAACCCGTGGCAGCACTATCCCCAAGTGGTGACCAGCCTCGACTTCGTCAAACGCGACGATGTCGCCGGCGACCTGCTCCGTGCCGGCTGGGACCTGGTGATCATCGACGAGGCCCACAAGTGCGCGGCCGCCACCTACGGGGATGAGGTACGAAAGACCCGCCCCTACGTGCTCGCTGACGCTCTGGCCCGCCGGACCGAGCGGTTGATCCTCCTTACGGCCACCCCTCATTCTAGGGATCCGGACCGGTTCGTGCCCGTCGTCTTGAGGAACAGGCCGATGCCCTTGAGCGGATGCCTCCGGCTGAGCGGGCCAAGCGCATCGCCGAACTCGGACGCCAGCCGGTGGGCGCCTCCGCTGCGACCGGCGACGAGCTCGACCCTGGACGACGCCGACGAGGACGCCGACGAGGACGCCGAGGAGCTGGCCGTCACCGAGGTAAGCGTAGCGGCCCACATCGAAGGCCTGCGGGCCGAGGTCGCTGCCCTGAACGACCTGGCGGCCCAGGCCGACGCCACCATCGCTTCTGGTGAGGAAGCCAGGCTGGCCGGCCTCAATTCCTGCCTTGAGCGGGCCGAGCTGGCCGAAGTCCACGACAGGCGGGGCAAGCTGCTCATCTTCACCGAGCACCGCGACACCCTGGCCTACCTAGAGCGTCACCTGATCGAGTGGGGCTACAGCGTCATGACCATGTCGAGGCCCTGGAGGGGGGAGCGGTGCGCGCCGCGGCCAACTGGATCCGTGCTGGCACTCAGGCGCAGGCCACCGGCGCGGAGCGCATGACCACCACGAGAAAGAGCCTGATTGAGGACCACCTCCCCATTGCGGCCATCAACACCGTCGCCCAGTGCGAGAAGATCGGCCACGCCCCGCTCCAACTGCGCCAAGCGGGTGCCGAGGGCCGTGGGTCGGGGCTGGCGTGTGGTCCCGGTCGCCAACGACAACAAGAAACCGCACATCAAGTGGAAGCCGAACAGGATCGCCCAGCCACACCAGCTGGAAGGCTCGAAAGCGGATCTGACGCACCCCTGAACGCACGTGTGACACGCCTACAGATCAGCGGTCCTGCCGAATAGCCCCAAAACCGTTGCACCGCAAACGGCAACTGTCCGGTCATAGCGGCGCACTCACCCACAAACGCGCCAGAAGACCGCGCAGGGGTCGTAGAGGGTTCAACCAAGAAACCGGTCGGGAGACCTCCAGAAGTTGGCGGGCGCAGGTTGATACCTGACTGTCTTGATAGACCCACCCAAACCTTCCCGCAGCAACCAACATAAGAAATCGTAATAACGCCTCAGGTACACCAATAGGCTCGGTCACGGCGAAACGCCGGCGTCCGTCACTATCGCCTTGCGCCCTCGCTGCAACGGAAGGTCCCTTGGACTGCCGCAGCTCCTCAAAGGTGCAACGTCTCGTCTGGCGGAGCCGGCAGGCCTGGTCGAAGCCTTCCCTCTCGCTACTCACCCAGGTAGCGCCTGGTGCCAGGAAACGCAGTTGCATCCTGCATTAAACATCCCTACACTCCCCACAGGGTGGCTACGGGGATGGACGAGCTCTGGCTACCGCTCAACTACTGCGAATGAGGGGACAGGACAAGATTGAAAACCACTCCGGTTAGCTTCTTCAGCGAGGGTTCGCGGGTATCAGGACTGTGGCGAACGCCAGATCAACACTCTGGTCGTCTGCGGGCGATAATCCAGGGACCCGGATGGCTCGGCCTTAAGGATGCGAAGCTCTACGTTCGATACCACGAAGCCTTAACTGCCGCTGGGTTCGGCGTACTCGTAATTGATTACCGCGGCTTCGGCGACTCCGAAGGCGAGCGGGACCTATCAATTAGCGGTCAACTTACCGACTTGGTTAACGGGGTCACTTATCTAACGACGCGTGACGATGTCTACGGTGATGCGATTGGGACATTTGGTAGCGGAGGGACGGGGGGCGGTAACGCCGTACTCCTAGCTGCGGCCGACCCACGCGTTCGTACAGCAGTTAGCCAACTTCCCGTCGCCGACGGTGAGGACTGGCTTCGGCGAATGAGGCCCGAACATAGCTGGCTGGAGTTCCTCGAATCCCTAGACGCAGACCGTCGCCAACGGGTCCTTACTGGGGTGGGTCGCCGGGTCCATCCTCGCGAAGAAATAATGGTCCCGACGCCAGAGCGACGCGCGACCACCGTCAAAGCAGATATTGACGAACGCATACCAAGCGAGGTGTCCCTAGCAGCAGCAGACGCCATTCTCAACTATCGCCCTTTGGAGGTCGCAGCTCACCTCCGCACGCCACTGATGGTTATTGCAGTCGAAGGAGATGCCACAACTCCGACGGAGCATGCAATAGCTCTCTATAAGGCGGCACAGGGGCCGAAAGAGCTAGTTATGCAGCGCCACACAACTCACTACGCTGCCTACGACAAGTACTGGGAAACAGTGACGCCTCGTATCGTCAGTTGGTTCGACAAATATCTAACCAACGGCCAAGTTGTGATCACATCAACAACAGCGACCTCCGAAGTTACGGAATACCTAGAAGGACTCTCATAAATGGGACGCAATGTCCGTATCAACGGTGGTACCCTTGTAACGCCAAACGGTCTCTTGGAAGCCGACCTCCTAGTGAGCGGCGAAAAGATAGCTGGAATCCTTTCACACGGCACAGCCGCAGACCTTGACGCAGACACTGTCGACGCCTCGGGAAAGCTTATTTTCCCCGGCATGGTCGATGTACACGTCCATACTCGTGAGCCAGGCTACACCCATAAAGAAGACATTGCCACCACCACCGAGCAGGCAGCCGCAGGTGGTGTAACGACGATATTCGGAATGCCGAATCTTGACCCACCGACAACAACTGCAGACGCATTATCCGACGTGTTCCAAATGTACGCTGCTAAATCAATCGTCGACTACAACCACAATCCCGCTGCAACTGACATTTCGGCTCTTCCCGCCCTCCTCGATAGCGACATTCATGCGCTGAAAATCTATATGGTTGTAGATACTGGGCGCACCTATCCACATCCACCTGGAACTGGAATGCACGACCACGGCCATCTACTTCAGGTCATGGACACCATCTCACCAAGTGGCAAACGTCTTATTATCCATCCACACGACCAGCAACTGATGGACTATATCGAGGGGGAGTTCCTCAGGCGGGGGGAGAACACACCACAGGCTTACGCGCAGGCGTATGCCGCACGTAGCGGCGTAATATGGGATACCGCTATTGACCTGATCCTGCGTCTT
>JABBNV010000252.1:0-1658 GCA_019352125.1 Acidobacteriota bacterium
GGAGGCCGCCTCGGAGCTGCGGTTGCTCAAGGACGAGTGGGAAATTGAGCAGATGAAGGTTGCCATTGCAGCCACCGTCAACGGTTTCGAAGACGTAGTCAAGTCCCTACCCCGAGCCATGACTCATCCCCGCGGCGAGCGCGTGGTGGAGGGGACGTTCTTTGCCCGGGCCCGTGAAGAGGGCAATGAGCTTGGCTACGATACGATTGCCGCCGCTGGCAATAACGCCACGGTGCTGCACTGGATTCGCAATAACGGCCAGGTGAACGCTGGGGACCTGCTGTTGTTGGATGCAGGCATGGAGGCCGAGTCCCTCTACACAGCGGACATCACCAGAACCCTGCCCGTTACCGGTGAGTTCTCCGAGGTTCAGCGCAAGGTATACCAAGCCGTACTGGACGCCTCGGATGCTGCCTTCAAGGTGGCTGTTCCGGGTACTAAGTTCCGCGACGTACATACCGCAGCCATGGAAGTCCTCACGGACCGCTTGGCGCAGTGGGGATTGCTCCCTGTATCTCCCGAAGAAGCCATGGCCCAGGAGGGGCAACAGCACCGCCGGTGGATGCCGCATGGCACCAGTCACCACTTGGGGATGGACGTACACGATTGTGCTCAGGCCAAAAGGGAACTCTACCTGGATGGCATCATCACCGAGGGGATGGTGTTCACCATTGAGCCGGGCCTGTACTTCAAGGAAGAGGATCTGGCCGTTCCGGAAGAGTACCGCGGTATTGGGGTCCGCATCGAGGATGACATCCTGATCACCAAAGATGGCGCCGTCAACCTCAGTTCAGCCTTGCCCCGTACACCGGACGATGTTCAGACATGGATGAAGGGTATCTGGGAAGCCTAAACCCTGGTTAGAGCTGCTGGTCCCGGGGTGCTTCCTCACCCGGGGCCGGCTGTTCTGGCCGGGATTCTTCAGCGTGCTCCACTGGCTCCACCCGCACACCGTATTGCGGGCGGCCATCTGGCAAATCAGGGAATGTACCTGGCGTAGTGCCGCTGGGCGCGGTCACTGCACCTTCCACTGGCGGCTGCGTAGCATCATTGGCGGGAGCAGTGGGGTGCGGGTAGGGATCAGTCCAGCCGTTGGGTCGCTGCGGCGGGGTCTGAGCATTACCGGGGAAGTGCGGCGGCTGATACGGCTGGCTGGGTACATGAGTGTGTGGAGCAATCGGCTGCGAGCTCATAGGCAACTGCGCCAACAGCTGGCGTGCATCCCCGGACACTTCGGGGGCAACAATCACGTCGTAGCTTGATGCGAGCACCTGCGAGGTCGACGTGAAATCGCGCTTGCCACGCTGCATTGCATAACCGGCGATGCCAAACAGCATCCAGAATCCGGCGCCCAGCGCAATCGACGTCATGACGGAGAAGGGTGCTTCCGCTCCGGCTGAGGTTCCGAAAAAGGTCAGCAGGACGCCAACAAACAATCCGAACCAGGCGCCCGTCAACGCTCCGGAAAGAGCCACCCGGGGATAGCTCAACTTTCCGGTAACCCGCTCCACCCTTTTGAGGTCGTTGCCCACAATGGAGACCAGCTGCACCGGGAACTGGTGGTCGGCCAGATAATCCACAGCTTTTTGGGCGTCCAAATAGGACGTGTAACGGCCCACTGTGTCCCCCGTGGGCACACTTCGTGATTCGTCGATGGG
>JABBNV010000252.1:1668-4171 GCA_019352125.1 Acidobacteriota bacterium
TGGGCCGGGTTCGTCCAAATAGATTCGCCATAGCCCCATTGTCCCCTATCCGCCGCCATTAAATGGCAAATCACTACGCATATCGCTGCTGGTGAACCTGCGTTTCGCCGCACCTACGCTAATCGAAGTAGTCTTGACGTGTGAGCACAAACCCATCACGCGTCTTTGTGGCGCGCCTTCTTGGCCTCGACGTTTTCGACCCGCTGGGTGACAAGCTGGGTCGATTACGCGATGTCGTAGTGCTCTCGCGCGGTCAGCGCGGGGCTCCCCATGCCGTGGGCATCGTGGTGGAGGTTCCGGGCAAGAAGCGCGTCTTTGTCCCCATGACTCGGCTGACCTCTATGGATCAGAGCCAAATCATCTGTACGGGCCTAGTCAATCTCCGCCGCTTTGAACAGCGCGGCGCGGAAAAGCTGGTGGTGGGCGAGCTTTTCGATGCCAAAGTACAGATGGTGGACGGTTCCGGGGACGCCGTCGTTGAAGACATGGCCATGGACCAACAACGCAATGGTGACTGGCTCGTCAGCAAACTCTTCGTCCGCCAAATGGGGCAACGGTCCCGGCTGCGCGGGCTCCGCCGCGGAAATACACAGTTGATCGACTGGGCGGATGCGATTCCATCCGCTGAGTATGAACCACAGGGTGCCAGCCAGTTTGTGGCCAATCATGAGGACCTCAAGCCCGCAGACTTTGCCGACGCCTTGCAGGAAATGTCTGACAAGCGCCGCGTCGAGGTGGCCAGCGAGTTGCAGGATGAGCGCCTCGCCGATGTGATCCAGGAGTTGCCAGAAGAGGATCAAGTTTCACTGCTGTCGGCACTGGACAACGAGCGTGCCGCCGACGTCCTGGAAGAAATGGATCCAGATGACGCAGCGGACCTGCTAGCTGATTTGCCCAGCGCCAAGGCAGAAGAACTCTTGCTGTTGATGGAACCAGAAGAGGCTGAGGACGTTCGGCGTCTGTTGCAGTATGACGAGAATACTGCGGGTGGTTTGATGACGCCCGTGCCGGTGATTCTTCCGCCTGAAGCAACCGTCGCGGAGGCGTTGGCACATGTGCGCAGCGAGGAACTCTCCCCTGCCTTGGCCTCGGCTATCTTCATTGCCCGCCCACCGTTGGAGACGCCCACCGGCCGTTTTCTGGGCGTTGTACACATTCAGCAATTGCTCCGCAGCGCGCCCCCAGAGCTACTGGGCTCCATTGTGGACAAGAATCTGCAACCTGTCTCTGACCATGCCAGCGTCAGCGAAATTAGCCACATCATGGCCAGCTACAACTTGAACTCCCTGCCTGTGGTCAACCATGCTGGCCGCTTGGTGGGTGCGGTGACCGTTGATGACTTGTTGGACCATTTGCTGCCTGATGATTGGCGCACGCATGATGACGGCGCACCTATCCGGAAATTGAGGGGGCGCATTGGCTGAGAAACCACTATCCAAGCGTGCTGGATTAGACACTCCTCGCGAGCAGCGCTCACGTTTTCTGCCCAAGGTAGGCAGCGGAAATCCTGATGCGTTTGGCGTCTTTGCCGAACGCTTTGCCAGGTACATGGGTACCGCAAATTTCCTGATGTACATGACGATTTTCGTCATCGTGTGGGTTGCCCTGAACGTCGTGGGCCTCTTCGGACTCTCCTGGGATCCCTATCCCTTCATTCTCTTGAACCTGTTCTTCTCCACGCAGGCGTCTTACGCGGCACCGCTGATCTTGTTGGCCCAAAACCGGCAAGACGACCGAGACAGGGTTCAAATTGAGCAGGATCGCGCCCAAAATGAGCGAAACCTTGCGGACACGGAGTACCTCACCCGCGAGGTTGCTGCCCTGCGCATTGCCATCCGTGACGTTGCCACCCGTGACTTTATCCGTTCCGAGCTGCGCACGCTGCTGGACGATCTGCAGGCCAATGATGTTGCTGAATCAGATGATGCCTCCAGTGAAAAGGCAGAGAAGAAGAAGGGCTCGCGGGACAGCAAAGCCTCCTCAAGGCAAAATGATGCCCCCAAGACCCAAGCTCTGGTCAAGGTAAAGACATCTCAGTTGCCCGGTGGCCGAACCGCCCCGCCTGTCCCGCCCACTACTCCGGACCGTTAACATGCCTACCTTGGCCTCGCAGGATGCGCTACAGCACGCACTCAGTACCGTCATTGACCCGGAATTGCGCCGCCCCATTACGGAGTTGGGCATGCTGGAGTCAGTTTCCATCAACGACGACGGCGTGGCCACGGCGGTTATTCGGCTGACCATTGCAGGGTGCCCCCTACGCGACACGATTGAGCGCGACGCTACCGCGGCGTTGCTGAAAGTACCCTCCGTAACTGACGTCCAGGTTGAGCTCACCGTCATGACGCCGGAGCAGCGCACTGAGCTGAAGGCCTCGCTCAAGGGCGGGGGCAAGCGCGGCAATCCGTTTAACGCCGCTGATTCTTTGGCCAGAATTTACGCCGTGGCCAGTGGCAAGGGCGGCGTGGGGAAATCCACCGTGACCGTCAATTTGGCCTGCGCT
>JABBNV010000253.1:0-1421 GCA_019352125.1 Acidobacteriota bacterium
GCCGTGAGGATGATGGTGCAATTTGCCCCCGACACAGCAGTCAAATGAGTGAGGCCAACGCGCTTCATGGCAGTGTCGAGTCCAGGATCCACTCCAGATCGGTCGCCAGCCACCATCCCTGGCAGTAGGCCGGCGGCATCCCCCGGTAGGTGGTGCGCACTTGAACTGAGCCCGGCTCGGAGCAGCACCATGATGTCTTGCGATGCCGCCGCGCTGCGCAGCGTTATGGGAGAGCTACTAAGAGCGAGAAAATACGGGGAACCGGGGTTGACCCCATGCCGTACTTTGCCCGTCAGCTCCAACCGTGTTCCTTCGCCAAAGTCTGGGCGCGTCCCGCCGATGGTGACCAGCACCCTCACCGGAGCCAGCTGGCCTGGTGCAGCAGGTTCAAGGGATATCAGTTCCGCATCGACGAGCCATGACTTCCCAGGTGCGAGGGTCTGCATGGCTTCCCGAGGGTTGGATAGCACCACGGCTATGCCCTTGACCTGTGCACCCTCCGGGATGGCACGGGCTAAGGCCTCGTTTCGTTGTGCTTCCACCAAAGAGACTCCACAGACCGCAGCAGAGATAACAAGGGCCAGTCCCACCAACATCAGTGTTGAACGCTCAATGGATGCCTGGCGCCGCACTACGACGACGCCGAGCAGCACGGCTCCACCAGCTCCAAACCCTCCCGCTAAGCACGAGAGCAATGTGGCGGACGCGGATGCAGCAAAGAACGCTGTGCACCAGGCGGCGACCGCACAGGGCACTAACCGCACATCGGCCCGGCCCCGGCGCGCGGTTTCACCGTGGCCATCAACGCGCCAAATCTTCGGCACCAACGCTACGAGCTTATGAAAGAGGGTGCTCTCGGCTGGCAGTGTCGGAGCATTGGTGCTATCCACACTTTTCCGTGCGGCCCTTGCATACTCCTGCCAGCCCTGTCGCTGCGTCACACCGTCACCAGAGGTACTAAGATAGCCAACAATTTGGGACCGATACCGTCAACTGCATCCAGCTGGTCCGTAGTGCTGAACCCACCATGTGCACCGCGCCAATTGATGATTTTTTGTGCCAGGACTGGCCCAACACTCGGTAACGAGGCAAGTTCCTCAGCTGTGGCCGTATTGATGTTTACCTTCTTTTCCGTGGTTGGCGCTGCTGGCATTCCAGGGCTGCCAGCAGCGCCACTTCCGGAGGTGGCCAGCGGGGACTGAGCAATTGTCGATGAGTCGCTTGCCGTTGGAACCACAATTTGGGAGCCGTCCACTAGTTCCGCGGCCATATTAATGTTGCTGAGCATTGCTTCAGGCGAGGCGCCGCCAGCGCGTTCGATAGCCTGAAAGACTCTGCTGTGGGCTGGGAGCGAGAATACGCCAGGATTCACTACCGCCCCCACCACGTGCACCACCACGTCACCCTGGCTACCAGCGGTA
>JABBNV010000253.1:1431-4154 GCA_019352125.1 Acidobacteriota bacterium
CCTGCGGTGTGGCCGCCCCCGCACCTGCGGTGGGCGGAACTGCAACCGAAGGTCCTGGCTCAGCCACGGCTGCCGCGGCGCGGTTAGCGCTCTGCTGCCACCAGATGGCGACAGTTGAACCGAGCAGTATGGTCAACACCACGGCAATGGCCCCCAGCGTCAGTCGCCAGCGCGGAGCCAACCGTGGCTTAGAAACTGGACCGTGGTTGCCCAGGATATCCACCAGTCGGTGGGCCCCCTGCGCTTTAGTCCGCTCGCCGTCGGCCTCTTCTCCAGCCATGACACCAGCGTGCCGCAACGCCGTGACTGCAGAACCTGCGACGCACGGCTATGTGGGGTTGGACTGGTCGGAGGGTGCTTGTGGAGGATCAGTTGCTAGCGGCGTGCCGTTGACTACCACGCTCAGCACACCAAGCCCAGTATGGGCGGCCAAGACCGCTGGGAGGGGACTCATCGAAATGGGGACACCTGCGGGGGCTGAGTTACGCAGCCGTGCGGTGAGCTCTGCGCCCTGATCCGCGTTGCCAAAAAAGTGTACGGCCAGCCGAAGAGTCTCCGGCTGGCGGGCGGCAATTTCCCCGGCTACCAATTCTTCCAGCCGGGCGATGGCTCGAGTGGCCAGCCGAACGCGTTCCACGGGAGCCACAAGTCCTGCTCGCAAAGTAAGAATTGGCTTGATGGAAAATACGGTGCCAAGCCACGCGGAGGCAGGCCCAATGCGGCCGCCGCGTCGCAAGGTCTCTAGCGAGGGTACGTAAAAGTAGAGCCGCGATTGTTCTACGGCCGTCTGCGCCGCGGCAATGATCTCTGCCACGGTGGCACCGGCAACTGCGCTTACATAGGCCGTTTGGACGGCGAATCCTTGCGCCATGGCCGCCACGGCGGTATCCACTACCTGCACGGGGATGGCGCCAGCACTGGCCGCAAGTGTTGCTGCTTCAAAGGTGCCGGACAGTTTGGCAGACATGACAAGGATAACCGCAGCCTCATACCCAGCCTTGGCCGCCGCTGCGATGGCGTGCTCAAACTGGCCAGGTGAGGGTCTGGACGTCCGGACCGGGCGGCCAGCAGCCAACGCAAGACTTAACGCAGCCTCGGCATCGCCACCCCCTTCTGTGAAGATGTTGCCGTCCGCCATGATGGGCATAGAGATTACCGTGAGCCTGCCGTCTGCAGGGAGCGAGGCTATCCAGGATGCAGGCAGTGCCGCCGCGGAGTCGCAGATAATAGCTACCCCGGGGCGTTGCTGCGCCACGCCAGCAGGAATCCCGCCAGCCTTCACCCGGCTACCATCCAGGTAGCCGCGCAGCCGAGCCAGCGGCGAGGACTCTCGATGCTCAGGCATGGCTAGGCAGGCACTATGTTGACCAACTTCGGCGCCCGCACAATCACGGTACGAATGTCCCGGCCGTCCAGAGCACGGATCACAGTTTCTGAGGCTAGGGCAGCTGCGCGCAGATCAGCCTCAGAAATGTCCGGTGAGACCTCCAAACGGTCCCGGACCTTGCCCTGAATTTGCACCACCGCGGTGACGGTCTCCCGAACCAACAGAGCCGCATCGTGCGTGGGCCAGCTGGCTTTCACCACGGACCCTTCACCACCGAGGATGTGCCACATGTCCTCAGCGGTGTACGGAGCGAACAGGCTTAAAATCACGGCCACGGTCTGTGCGGCTTCGCGCACGGCAGGGTCAGCCCCGCCGGCACCGGAATCGATCGCCTTGCGGGTAGCATTGACCAGCTCCATCAGTCGCGCCACCACCACATTGAACTTATTACTCTCCAGCAGCTGTTCAGCGTCAGCGATGGTTCGGTGCGTCAGCGCACGTAGGGCCCGGTCGCCGTCGTCGAACTTTGCGCCTGCCTCAGACGAGACGTCTTGGGCCAGCCGCCAGGCCCGGGCCAGGAATTTCGCCGAGCCCGACGGCGATACATCCGCCCAGTCCACGTCATCTTCCGGGGGGCCGGCGAAGACCATGGTGAGGCGCACGGCATCTACGCCGAAGGTATCCAGTTGGGAACCCAGGTCAACACCGTTGCCCAGCGACTTGCTCATTGCTTTGCCGCCGTTGAGTACTTGCCCTTGGTTTAACAGGGCGCTGAAGGGCTCATTGGCCTCAATCAGCCCCATATCCTTAATGACTTTGGTGAAGAAACGGGCATACAACAGGTGCAAAATGGCGTGCTCAACGCCGCCCACGTACTGCCCCACCGGCATCCACTCGTTCACCTTGGCCGGATCAAACGGGCCCTCGGTGAAGTTCGGGGAAGTAAACCGCAGGAAGTACCAGGAGGAGTCCACAAAGGTGTCCATCGTGTCCGTGTCCCGTAGGGCCGCTCCCCCACAAGTGGGGCATGTGACGTTCACCCATGCCTCGGCGGCGGCCAACGGTGAGGTGCCCTTGGGCGCCAAGTCCTCGCCACGCAGGTCGTCCGGCAACAGCACGGGCAGCTGGTCATCCGGGACGGGAACCTCGCCGCACGCTGCACAGTGGATGATCGGGATAGGGGTACCCCAGAAACGCTGCCTGCTCAGGAGCCAATCGCGCAGCCGGAAGTTCACAAATTCCTCGCCAGTGCCCAGCTTGCTGACCATGGCGATGGCGGCAGGAATGGCCTGCTCCTTGGTCAGCCCTGAGAGCTCCCCAGAGTTGACTAAAACGCCGTCGCCCACAGCCGCAACGCCGGTCTTACGGGGATCTTCTGCACCCATATCCACCACCA
>JABBNV010000254.1 GCA_019352125.1 Acidobacteriota bacterium
GTCTCGGTCTTCGGCCCAGGGGATGACGTTGCAGTCGCACTCCATATTGCGTATGCCAGTGCCATCGAGGGAGGATGCGAGCGGGCCTGCCTCGCCTGGGTACGGGGGCGACGGCGGTCATGAGTTCTTCGGAGTCCATGACGGTTGTGCGGTGGAGGCGTTCGAGTTGGTCCAGCTGTGTGGCGGATGCCTCCGCGGTGGGCCCTGCCCAGTCGTTGAGCACTGGGGAGGCTGCTTCCGCGAGTAGTTCCACTGGCGGAGCGGGTGTCTGAGTGCTGTTGATAGCACTAGTGCCGTCCAGGTATTGACTCCACCAGAAGATCAATAAGAGCAAGAAATTACTTCCATTGATCATCTCCAACTTGTCCTCCAAAGACCCAGAAATCCAACAACTTATCCACATGCAGGACGCATGTCGGAATGGGAAACTTCAAGCCGCCCAAACGAACTAAAACGCGAGTGCTCAACTGGTCGCTAAACCGCCCGAATAGCGACAACTTGAGCACCGGGGTTGGGAGAAATTGGGGGTTATGACAATCGCACGATGATCAATATATGGAACAGTGTGCAGCACGTTGAATTATCGATATGCTGGGGAGTACTGCGAAGAAGGAGAGCCAATGCTTACGAATGACCAGGATCTGCGGGGTAGCGCGCGGTTGCGCGCGGTTATTGCCGTACCGCTGGCGGAGGAATATTGCCAGCTGATCGAGGAGCTTGAACCGCGTTTGGACGTGGTCAGGGATCACCAGCTGTACCACCCTATGCGAGGCTCCGCCGATTGGGCTGGAGATCCGAGCCATGTGCGCACGCCAGAGGAAACGGCGAAGTTTGATGCCATGGTGGATTCCGCGGACATTTTGTTTGGAATCCCAGACGTTGACGCGGATGCCCTGGCCCGCACAGTGGCCGCCAACCCCAGACTCCAGTACGTGTTCACCACTGCCGCTGGCGGTGGGAGCCAGGTCAAGGCGGCGAATCTCGATGGGGAGGCGTTGCAGCGCATCGTTTTCAGTACCAGCGCGGGCGTCCACGGCGGACCGCTGGCTGAATTTGCGCTCTTTGGAGTCCTGGCCGGCGCAAAGTCGCTTCCGAGACTGGCCGCCCAGCAGCACAACCTTGAGTGGACCGACCGCTGGGAGATGCGCCAGCTGGATGAAATGACCGTGTTGATCGTGGGCCTTGGCGGGATTGGTGCAGCGTGCGTACAGCGGTTCAACGCTCTGGGCGCCCGCGTCTGGGGAACTACGCGAACGCTGGAACCGGTTCCGGGTGTGGATCGTCTGGTCCCCATCGAGAAAATCAACGAAGCAGTGGGTGGGGTTGATGCCATCGTACTAACCCTTCCGGGTACCGAGCAGACGCACCATCTGGTTGATGCGGAGCTCTTGAATGCCGTCAAACCAGGGGTGATTATCACCAATGTGGGCCGCGGAACCGTCATTGATGAAGCGGCTCTGCTGGCCGCGCTCGACGACGGACGGGTGGCCTTCGCGGCATTGGACGTCTTCGAGCAGGAGCCACTGCCATCGGCTTCTCCCCTATGGGGCCACGAAAATGTGCTGGTGAGTCCGCACACGGCGGCGCTGAGCTACAAAGAAGAGGAAAGAATTGCGCGGCGTTTTGCTGAAAATGCCCGGAGGCTGCTGGATGGCGAGCCCTTGCTGCACGTGGTCGACACTGTGGAATTTTACTGAGTATCGTGGCTGATGACGTCCTGATCAGCAGTGCCGAGCGCACTGGCCGTGATCCCGCGCCAGCTGTCTCCCGCAGTCTCCGAATCTTGGGCGTGCTGGCTGAATCTGACACTGCGCTGACGCTCACCGAGATAGCCAGGGCTCTGGGACTGGCCAAATCCTCCACGATGAACCTCTGCTTGGCCTTGGAAGAGGGCGGCATGGTGAAGCGAGGGTCCTTGGGGTATCAACTGGGACGGCGGACGGCGGAGCTGGGTGGTGCTTTTGCAGCACAGTTCAATCAGGTACGCGAGTTCTACGCCGTCTGTGAGGCATCGCCCGTCCTCCGCTACGAGGTGGTTCAGGTGGCCATGTTGGATGAGCAGGATGCGCTCTACTTGGCGCGCCATGAGGGATCACGCACAGTGCGCATTGGTACCCCGCTGGGCTCGCGCATCCATGCGGCCCTGAGCGCCACGGGCAATGCCCTGCTCATGGATTTCGACGACGACGCCGTCGTGCGGCTGTTTGGTGAAAGCGAACCTTTCCCGCAGATCACGCCTAGCAGCACCCGAGATGTTCCTGACCTGTTGGCAAAGCTTGCGAAGGCTCGCGAGCGCGGTTGGGCTCTTGACTGCGGCGAATCCTTCCCAGGGATTGTCGGCGTCGCCGTTCCTCTTGAAGGGTGGGCGCCGGGGGACCCGCAACTGGCTTTGGGCGTGGCCATCCGGGCGGAACTGGCCACGAAAGATCACATTCGAACCGTGGCCCTGGCGTTGCAAGATGCTGCGCGAGCGTTAGCGAATCCGCTGGGCGCGGCGTCCCAGAGGCAAAAGTATGAAAGGTAGCAGTGCAGTAATGAAGGGCATTTCAGCATTCGATCTCAGCGGCAAAAGTGCCTTGGTGACCGGATCCAGCCAAGGCATTGGACGCACGTTGGCGGAGGGGCTGGCTGCTGCCGGAGCCTCGGTAATTGTGCATGGTAGGGACGCGGCCAAGGCTGCGCGGGCTGCGGAGGAAATTACTGCTGCCACTTCGGTGACAGCCACGTTCATTACTTTTGACGTGACGGATCCGCAGGCAGTAGACGCGGCTTTCACCGAGTTGGAAGCGCGGCAAGGAACCCCGGACATTCTGGTGAACAATGCCGGTATCCAGCGGCGAAACCCGATTGCTGAGTTTACTGACGGAGATTGGGACGCACTGGTGGCCACCAATCTTTCCAGCGTGTTCTTCCTTTCCCGGCGAGTGGCCCAGGGAATGCTGGAACGTGGCAGCGGCAAGATCATTCAGATTGCGAGTGTTCAGTCCCAACTGGCTCGTCCATCGATTGCGCCCTACTCGGCAACGAAGGGGGCAATCGTGATGTTTACCAAGGGCCTTTGTGCAGATTTGGCGCCGCACGGGATCCAAGCCAACGCGATTGCACCAGGCTATTTCGCCACGGAACTGACTCAGACGCTGGTGGCTGATGAAGAATTCTCGCGGTGGGTTCGTGGGCGGACTCCTGCCGGACGGTGGGGCGCCACTGAAGACCTGGTGGGTGCCTTGGTGTTCCTTGCCAGTTCAGCGAGTTCCTTTGTCAATGGCCAGACGCTGTTTGTGGATGGCGGAATGACGGCGGTGGTTTGACGCATGAACCGGGATGCCCAAAAGCCTTCCTACAGAGACGAAGGCGAGCGCATGGAAAATCTAGGTGTCGTGGCTTATGGGGCCAACGATCTGCGCGTTGCGGCAGTGCCTGAGCCCGCACCGCTGACTGACGAAGCGGTGGTTGAGATCGCCTTTGGCGGCGTCTGTGGCTCAGATTTGCACTACTGGAAGGACGGGGCTGCCGGAGCTTCAATTCTTCGGGAGCCGATGATCCTGGGTCACGAGGTATCCGGAGTAGTGCTCCATCAGGCGGCGGATGGCAGCGGACCCGCGGTGGGAACGGCTGTTGCTGTTCATCCGCTGACACCGCACGGTGATGGAAGTACGCCGTGGCCGGCGGTGAAACCGAACTTGGCGCCCGGGGCAACGTATCTAGGCTCCGCCATGCACCTCCCGCACACGCAGGGGGCGTTTGCGCGCAGGGTTGCCCTTCCGGCGAGAATGTTGCACGAGGTGCCGGCAGGCCTCTCTCTGGAATTGGCTGCCTTGGCCGAACCGGCAGCCGTTGCCTGGCATGGATTGGAGCGAGCGGGGGACGTCCGCGGCAAACGGGTAGCGGTTATTGGCGCGGGGCCGATTGGTCAACTGGTTGTCGCAGCCGCTCGCGCGCATGGCGCGGCAGAGGTCATTGCTACGGATCTGCACGCGTTGCCACAAAGTATCGCTGCGTCCCACGGCGCTCAGGTGGTGGATGCTCGCGCGGCGGAAGTTATTGCCGGGCTCAATGCAGACGTGGTTGTTGAATCCAGCGGTACCGTTCCGGGGCTGGCTGCAGCAGTTTCTGCGGCTGCCAGGGGAGGAACGGTGGTGCTAGATCGGAA
>JABBNV010000012.1:0-8046 GCA_019352125.1 Acidobacteriota bacterium
GGAAGTGGATCGAATATGCAAGACGCTTGGACAACGCACGGTTAAGCTGGTCCGTCAGGGAGGCAATTACCTTCGCGACGCCGTCGTCCTCCCCATCAGGATCCAAGGGAAAGTTAAGCGGGGCGCCGTCGCCCTGCGCCGCGTAGTGCGTGACGTCCACGTAAGCGCACGCCAATTGCACGCCGAAACGTTGCGCAAACTCGGCTGCACGCACAGCCACCGCTGCTGGCTGGCCGGGGATCACTCCAACCAGCACCGGCCCCGACAGCGGGGGAACTCCCTCAAAATCAGCACTCATAATCTAAGCCTACGCTGTGAAGAACTCGCTCAGCGGGCTGCCCGCCGGGCTATACAACAACTCGGCTAACTGCGGGCCTAACCGCTCTGCCATCAGACGGTAGCCAGTAGTGTCCGGATGCAAGGAATCAGGCATTCGTTCCTCCGCCTCCGCAGGTGAAAAGACGGCAGCTCCATCGATCAGGTGCAACTGATCATCGCCCTCTGCTTGGAGCCGCCGCACTGCTGCCACTGTTGCCTTCCGATAGTCAGAGAGCGTCCAGCCAAGTGGCCCTACCTCTTCTTCCCTAGGTACAGACAGCACAGGGGTGATCATGGCGATGGGCGTCTGGAGATGCCCGTCGCGCACCACCTTCAGAAATGCGCGCACCGCCCCGGGGTACGTCCGGGGGCTATACGCTCCGGCGTTGTAGACATTGATACCCACTGAGAGGGAAATCAGGTCCGCACCGGTGGCGGCGATAGTGCTGCTCACGGCGTCATCCAGGTAGCATTCCCCCGCGAAGCCCAGGCTGGTCAACCTCCAGCCATTTTCCCGTGCCACCAGCGCGGGCCACGTTTCTGATGGGCCGTCGGCTTCCCTGCAGTGCGTTATAGAACTTCCATAGGTGACCCAGCGAGCCCCGCGGGCTGGCGTGAGAGCAACATCGGCACCCTCCAACCGCACATCGCGTACGCGTAACTGACCAAATTGCGGAAGCCAAAGTTCCACGGAAGAGCCGCCCTGGAGTGGGCCCAAGTCCACCTCATGGAATTGGCTACCCACGGCCGGCAATCGGTGGGCCAAGCGGCCGTTGACCAGCACATCGTACGACGAGGCCTCGGCGTCGCCCTCCCCCTCGATGAAAAGCTTTCCGCCTGCAGCCGTCCATTGCGCCCGGACACCTGCAGGCATGGTTGCAATTCTGGCGAGGTTGTCCGTGGCTGGGGGCAGAAGTTCAGTGTCATCAAGGCGGTTAAACGCAGTCCAGCCGTCGTCATCTTGATTAGTTGTGAACACACCGCGCCACTGCGCCGCTACCGAAACCATATGACTAATCTAATGGGTTCTGCAGGCCGTTCAGTGCCTAAACGAAGAGCTTGATCGCGTCTCGCATGGCCGCGCGAGCCCGCTTGCGGTCCCCCGCTGCATCGTAGGCGCAGGAGAGCCGGAACCAGGAGCGCCAATCATCGGGCGCAGCCTCCGCTTCGGCTTGGTACTTCTTGAATTCTTCATCTGCGGCCTCCCGGACAATCCGGCCACCAGGTGTGCGTGGAAGATTGTCCACAGGCAGCCCGCCCTCACGTTCAAGGACCTTGGCCATCTGTTCCGTTCGAGCCCCAAACATGAGCTCGCGGATGAGCGCCCAGGCACCCACAATCGGCAGCAGCAGGTAGCCAGCTCCCAAGGCTTTGGACAACGGATTGGGGTCTTGCAGCAGCCAGATAGCGCGCTGCACCATGATCACTAAGTAAAAGACGAGCAGCAGGCATACCGCGCCGACCCAAATTTTGGTCTTCATCCTAAGCGTCCAGATCCAGGTAGCCGTCCAGGCCCACGGTGAGCCCGGGACGAGACGCTACCTTACGCACTCCCAGGAGCACGCCGGGCATAAATGACTCGTGGTTGTAGGAATCATGTCGGATGGTTAATTGCTCGCCAAATCCACCGAATAGGACCTCTTGGTGGGCGGTCAGGCCAGCCAGCCGTATGCTGTGGACCGGAATCCCGTCCACTTCTGCGCCGCGGGCCCCGTCCATAGCCGTTTGCGTTGCATCGGGGGCGGCGGGTGTTCCCGACGTTTTACGGGCGTCAGCAATGAGCTGAGCAGTCCGAATTGCAGTGCCGGACGGTGCATCAACCTTACGGGTGTGGTGGAGCTCAATGATCTCCACAGAGTCAAAGTACTTGGCGGCCTTCGCAGCGAAGGCCGTAGCCAGCACTGACCCCAAAGCAAAATTGGGGGCAATCAACACGCCGGTCTCCGGATGTTGTCCCAGTAACTCCGCGAGGGAGGCCAGCTTGGCTTCAGTCCAGCCGGTAGTCCCCACCACGGCGTGGATGTCATGTTCGACGGCGTATCGGACGTTAGTTTCAGAGGCGTCCGGTACAGACAAATCAACGGCAATCTCCGCCTTGGCAGTGACCAATTGGTCAAGCGAATCTCCGCGTCCCAGAGTTGCCACCAGCTCCAGATCCGGGGCATCTTCCACAGCCTTGACCGCGGCCTGGCCCATTCTGCCCTTGGCTCCCAGAACTGCTACGCGTACCCGATGTGTCATGTTTCAAGCCTACCGGGATTCGGCTCCCACCCATTCCATGGTTCCATCGGCAAAAAACTGCTCTTTCCAGATGGGCACGCCGGCCTTGATAGCGTCCACCACGGCTGAGCACACTGCAAATGCTTCCCCACGGTGGGCCGCTGCTACAGCACACACCAACGCCGGATCGCCAATCTCCAAAGGCCCAAGCCGATGGGCCGCCCAGATCCGCACTGGTGGCGCAGCCTGTGACGCGGCCGGATCTGCCGTGCCCAGGGCGTTCTTTGCGGCGCTGGGCACCACGTCAGCCATCACAGCATCTGCGCTCGGATGGCCCGTGTAACTTAGCCGCGCAACGTCCTTGCCGCCGTCGTGGTTGCGGACGACGCCGCTAAAACTCACCACCGCCCCGCACTCTGGCGAGTCCACCGCCGCCAAGGCCATCTCCACGGTCAATGCGCGCGGACTCAGGCCCGCGAACACAATCTCAATGCTCATGGCTGCCCTCTAACTGGTCAAAAAGGTGGTCCAACAACGGATCCAGCACGGCCAATCCGTCTCGAATTCCGCCGGAGGAACCGGGCAGATTCACTAGCAGCGTGCGCCCATTCACACCTGCGTAGCCGCGACTCAGAGCGGCCAACGGAGTGTTTTGCGCGCCGCGTGCTCGGATGGCCTCCATGATTCCCGGGATCTGGCGCTCCAGCAGCGGCAACGTCATCTCCGGGGTCAGGTCATCCGCGCTCAGCCCAGTACCGCCACTTGTCACAATCAGCGCTGGGTGTTGCCCTAGCAGGTCATTAAGTGCGCGCCAAACAGCGTCCCCATCGGGCACTATTTTCGGTTCCAATACGATCAGCCCGTGGCCCTTCAGCCACTCGGTGATGATCGGCGCGCTGGCGTCCTGATATACCCCGGTAGCCGCCCGCGTCGAGGCTATCACCACCCCTGCCATCCGTTGCGGCTGATGTGTCACAGGGACCAATCCCCACTCTTACCACCGGACTTGGCCAAGACTTTAACATCGGTTATTACGGCGTGCTTGTCCACCGCCTTGATCATGTCGTACACGCTGAGGGCGGCCACGGATACGGCAGTCAGTGCTTCCATTTCTACCCCCGTGACGCCGCGCGTCCGTACGGTTGCTTCAATCACCACGGAGGTGTCCTCGAGCTGAAAATCCACCGTTGCCTTGGTCAATGGCAACGGGTGGCATAAGGGAATGAGCTCCGGCGTTTTCTTAGCCGCCATGATGCCGGCCACGCGAGCGACGGCCAGCGCATCCCCCTTGGGGAGTCCACCCTCGGTGAGCAGTTGCAGCACCTGTACCGTGGTTTGAACCCTGGCCTGCGCTGTTGCTTCGCGAGTGGTTTCCCGCTTTTCCGATACGTCCACCATCATGGCGGAGCCATCGCTTGCAAGGTGGGTCAGGTGCGGTTGATTCTCAGCATTCATAGCAGCCATACTTCCACTTCTGTGCCTGCGCTGACATCCGTGACAGCGTGAGGGATCAAGATCAAGGCGTTGGCAGCGGCCAATGAGGCCAGTAGATGGGACGATGCTCCTCCCACCTCGCGCACAGTGCTACCCACAACTGACGTGCCCGCAGCTGAAAGGTCCTCAACGATGCCTCGGCGAAACTGGGTGCGGCCCGCCGGTGAGGTCAATGCGGCGTCGATTCTGGCCGTGCTGCGACGACTTGGCCTGGCACCACACAACAGTGCCAGCGCCGGCCGAAGAAACACTTCAAAGGAAACGGCAGAACTTACTGGATTACCCGGGAACCCTAGGAAGGGAACGCCGTGCACCAGCCCAATGGCTTGCGGTCCCCCCGGTTGCATCGCCACGGAGAGAAATTCCACGTCGCTGTCTGCCAGCGCTTGTTTGACCACTTCATAGGCACCCGCGCTGATTCCCCCAGAGGTGAGAATCAGGTCCACGCCCGCCGTTGTTTCGCGTTGCAGTGTGGCCACCAATTGCTCCGGCTGGTCACGTACGACGGCGGAGGTGCGGACGTTCATGCCAGCATCCCTGAGCAGACTGGAAAGGAGGGTGGAGTTTGCGTCGTAAATCTTTCCCGGCGCCAGCTCGGTTCCGGGCTGCACCACCTCATCGCCCGTGGCCAGTACTAGCACTGTTGGTTGCCGTTGCACATCCACCGTGGCGATGCCCGCCGCTGCCAGCAAACCCAAATACGCCGGTGGGAGCCGCTGGCCGGCAGGCACCAGGGTATCCCCGGCCCGGACGTCACTGCCCTTACGACGAATGAACTTACCCTCTTCAACGGCAGGCAGGGCCACAGAAAACGGCGTGGTGTCAGCAGTGGTTCCGGGAGGCTGATTCCGGGAGTTAACGGGCCGCTGGTCAGCGGTGGGGTAGGTTGGCGGGAATCGCGGAGGCGTAGCTTCCTCTACAGGGATCACGGCCGTCGCTCCGGGGGGAATCATGGAACCCGTCATCACCGGAACTGCTTGGGCAGGACCATCCGCAGCGAGCGGTGCCGGGACTGACCCTGCGGGTACGGGCGCGGCGACGAGTAGTGGCGTCCCTACCGCGTACTCCCCCGCAATCACTGCGTAGCCATCCATTTGGGAATTATCGAACGGCGGCAGATCAACAGGGCTAACCACGGTGGCAGCGATGCACCGGCCCAGCCCCTCCGCCAAGGGAACAGTTTCAGTAGCCTGGCCCCCATCGTCTGACTGAAAGTTCCGAGCTAGTAAGTCCACTACTGCTTGCTGGTGCTCGGCTACGGATCGTCGCTGGCTCATAGCCTTATTCTGCCCTGTTGAAAGACCTGATGCAGGGAGGACATGACAAAGGGATGCGCCTAGCCGCCCACGCTGCACAGCGCGGCCGCAAGACGCATCCCTCGCGGAGGGTCAGAGACCTGCTACTGCGCGAATGCCTCGCGCGATGCAGCCCCAACAGCATCAGCCACTGCATCAGCAACACGCGGGTCCAGCGGTGACGGCACAATGTAATCCGTCGCCAAGTCGTCCCCTACCAAACCCGCAATAGCCTGCGCCGCAGCAATCTTCATGGCTGGCGTGATCCGACGGGCTCCCGCATCCAAAGCACCACGAAAAATGCCGGGGAATGCCAGCACGTTGTTGATTTGATTGGGATAGTCTGAGCGCCCCGTCGCCACTACGGCAGCGTACTTGGAAGCAACATCTGGCATGACTTCGGGGTCCGGGTTGGAGAGGGCGAAGATGATGGCGTCCGGGTTCATGCGCACTAGGTCCGATTCAGGAACCTGGGAGGAAGAAACACCAATCAGCACATCAGCGCCGTCCAGCGCATCCGAGATATTGCCCACCGCGTTGTCTCGGTTTGTCCGTGCGGCATATGAAGCCTTCACGGGTGTGAGGTCATCGCGATCGCGGTGAATAATGCCCTTGGAATCAACAAGGACCACGTCCCCCACGCCGGCATTGAGCAGAATTTCACAGACGGCTATCCCCGCTGCACCAGCGCCGGTAATAACCACGCGCAGCTGTCCAAGGGTGCGCCCTGTGACCTTGGCGGCGTTTGTCAACGCTGCCAAGCAGACCACTGCCGTACCGTGTTGGTCATCGTGCATCACGGGGCAGTCGAGAGCCTCGATGAGCCGCTGCTCCAGCTCAAAGCAGCGCGGTGCTGAAATGTCCTCGAGGTTGACGGCGCCGTAGCTGGGCCGCAGCCGCACAAGAGTTTCGATGATTTCGTCCACGTTAGTGGTGTCCAGTACCAGCGGGATGGAATTGAGCCCGGCAAAATTCCGGAACAGGGCTGATTTACCCTCCATTACAGGCAGTGAGGCCGCCGCGCCAATATCACCTAGTCCCAGTACGGCAGTGCCGTCGGAGACAACCACCACAAGTCGTGATGCCCACGTGTATGTTTTAGCCAGTTCCGGATTCTTTGCGATGGCCCTGGACACCTGAGCCACGCCAGGAGTATAGGCGATGGATAATGCCCGCTTGGAATCCAACGGCATGGTAGATTCAACCGTCAGTTTCCCGCCTTCGTGGGCAAAGAAAATATCGTCTTCGCTAATGGCAGGTACGGCGTCCTGGGTGCGTGTTGCAGTAGACATCTATGTCTCCTTGAAAGTTCTGAAAATTGCTGGCTCTCACGCAGGTAATGCGCGGCGTCGTCTCCACAATGAGCGAACGCTAGCCTCTCGACCATCCGGTGTCCCGTTGATGTGCGGGATTTACGGTTGGCGGGTCAGTACTTTCTTTAGACCGTGGCCCCAGCTTACCTTGTTGGCAGGGGCCCAAGGTCCGCCGCCAAGCCAGCCACTACCCGGCGTGAAGCGAAATCATGTGATACCCCGTAGCCCCGTTGGGAGCTACATCCGCCTTCTGTTCCAGCTGCGCCGTTCCCTTCGCGTCGAACGCGCGGACCTCAACTTTCACGTCCCCGCGAGGCAGGTCCACCTCTGCAGCCCATTGGTACCACGTGTCCTTGGAAATACCCGTTGCCAGCGTCGCGTCCTGCCATGGCCCCTGGTTGACCCGTACCTGCACCTTCGAGATACCCACTTCTTGCGCCCAGGCAACCCCACCGAACTGCACTTTTCCGGCGGTGACGTTTTTCCCGTCACGGGGCGTATCAATACGTGAGGAGAGTTTGATGGGACCATGGTCGGACCAGCCCCGCGGTGTCCAATAGCCCACGTCCTTAGCGAACGTGGTGACCTTGAGCGTGGTGACCCATTTGGTGGCGGAGACATAACCATAGAGCCCCGGCACAATCAGTCGCGCAGGGAACCCATGTTCCAGAGGCAACACCTGATCATTCATGGCGACGGCAATCATGGCGTCACGCGAGTCCGTCATCGCTTCCAACGGCGTACCTGCGGTGAATCCATCAGTGCTGGTAGAGAGCACCATGTCCGCACCTGATTTCACCCCAGCCATGGCCAGTAGCTCGCGGATGGGCCAGCCCAACCATTTGGCGTTGCCAATCAAATCCCCGCCAACCTCGTTGGATACGCACGCAATGGTGATGTACCGCTCTATCAGTGGCTTTGAATACAAAGTTGCCAGGTCGATTTCAACCTCGCGCTCCACCATGCCCGTGACCTTGAGGCGCCACGAATCCGGGTTCACGGACGGCACCACGAGTGCCGTATCAATGCGGTAAAACGTCTCTGCGGGCGTTACCAGTGGCGAAATTCCCGGCACGTTCAATGAAGCGCCCGTCGGAATGGCAGGGGCCGCGCTCGACGGCGTCGGTAACCTCAGCTTCTCCCTAGCCGATGCTACGGCTCCAGCGGTTGTGCGCACTAGAGTGGCAACCGTAGCCGCCACCACGGCTGACCCCGCGGAGATCGCCATCAGTTTAAGGAACCTGCGCCGCCCCTCTGCAGAGGCCACTGCGGTTGTCTGCCCCGATTGCTCCCAGAGTAAGTATTTGGTGCGAAACCAGCTCAGGAAGATGGCTCCAACCATCCCTGCCACCACGGGGCCCGCGTAGGCGCCAGCAGTGGCATCGGTCCGCGTGGACACCGCTGCC
>JABBNV010000012.1:8056-24736 GCA_019352125.1 Acidobacteriota bacterium
CCAACCCAACCACCGCAAAAACTGCCAGAATCAGCATCCCCAAGCCCCGCCGTCGTACTTCAATGACGCCGGCTAAGGCGGCGAAGACAGCGGCCACCACGCACACGCCAATAATGAAGACCAGCTTGTCACTGGTGCCGAAGGAGGAGACCGCCCACTCCTTGACCCAGCCGGGCATGGCATCGATGGTGGCGCCACCTACCGCCGTGAGTGGAGAAACGGACGGGCTCAGGGCCCCAGCGACTAATTCACCGGCGGAGATTCCCAGAGCTACTGCAACAACGCCGGCCGCCATGGGCCATCGACGCTGCATAGCCTTCACAGTTGAACACCTGTCAAAACTGGGATGCATCGATGGGTGGTGTGGGCGATGTGACCACCGGTGGCGCTGGGTTGTGAAGTTTGCACACCTCCAGCATAGATTCGCTGCAGGCGCTCCGTAACGTCAGTGAGGCCAAATCCAACCACCCCACAGTCTGTAAGAAAATCAGCGACCGCGCCCGCGTCACCAGAATTGCGATTCAGGCGTGAGTATTTTCCGGCCGTAGTGGCGTAGCGTAGACACATGAACACCACCGGAATCCAGACCGGTCCGGGCACGGAATCTGGACTGTTGGATCAGTTCGGCAGACGGGCCACGGATCTGCGCATTTCACTCACGGACAAGTGTAATCTGCGTTGCACCTACTGCATGCCTGCGGAGGGTCTCGACTGGCTGGCAAAAGATGCGCAGCTGAGTGCCGCAGAGATCCGTCGATTGGTGCGGATCGGGGTAGATACCCTGGGTGTGCGCGAACTGCGATTGACCGGTGGTGAACCCTTGGTTCGGGCGGACCTAGTAAACATCATCGCTGGGCTGCGGGCGGACCACCCGGATCTGCCCATCTCCATGACCACCAACGGCGTCGGGCTCGCCAAAAAGGCCGCCGCACTCAAAGCTGCCGGCCTGAGCAGGCTGAATGTTTCCATGGACACCCTGCATGAGGAAACCTTCAAACAACTGACGCGCAGGCCGTTCTTGGATCAGGTATTGGCTGGCATCGATGCCGCCGCCGCCGCTGGGCTCACTCCCCTGAAAATCAACGCCGTCCTTATGCGCGACATCAATGATCACGACGGCGTGGATCTGCTCACCTGGGCTCTGGAACGCGGCTACGAACTCCGTTTCATCGAGCAAATGCCCTTGGATGCTGACCACGGCTGGACGCGCAAGGACATGGTTACGGCAGCTGAAATCCGTGAGCATCTCTCCACCAAATACGTACTGTCCGTTGACCCCCGCGCCAGGGACGGTGCCCCCGCAGAGCGCTTCGAAGTCCGCTCCCCCTCCTCAGAGGCGGTCTTGGGCATCGTGGGGATCATCGCTTCCGTCACCGAGCCGTTCTGCTCCGACTGCCGCCGCACCCGCATCACGGCCGAGGGCAAGGTGATGAGCTGTCTCTTTTCCCGCGAGGAAGTCGATTTGCGCACCCTGCTTCGTTCCACGGACGACGACGGCGCAATTGCCCAGCGCTGGCAGGAGGCCATGTGGGCCAAGCCCAAAGCGCACGGTATGGGGCACACCGGTTTGGGCGATGCAGATTTTGTTCAGCCAGACCGCAGCATGAGTGCGATTGGTGGCTGAATGCTGATTCGCTATTTTGCAGCCGCCGCCGCATCGACCGGAATCGAGGCAGAGCATCTGCAGCTTCCGAACGGGGCCACGATGGCTGATCTTCGCACCGAGCTGGCCCGGCTTCATACTGTTTCCTCGACGGATCACGCCCCTGCCCTGGCTCAGCTGCTGGAGCGGTGCAGCTTCCTGCGCAACGGCATAGCCGTGAAGGATACGCAACTGGCCCTGGACACCGACGACGTCGTCGACGTGCTCCCGCCGTTCGCCGGCGGCTAACCTCCCCGCAATCCCCAACGCGGGTGCTCAAGTGGTCGCTAAACGGGCCGTTTAGCGACCACTTGAGCGTTAGCGTTTCAAGAGAGGCCGAAGGTCTCGGTTTCCTCGAAGGGGCCCACCACGGTGATGGTACGCGGCGCGGCTGCCAGTTCCTGAGCCAGGAGCTGCACATCGGCAACGGTGACGGCCTTGATGCGTTCCAGCGTTTCGTCGATATCCAGGAACTCGCCGGAGACCAGTTCGGAGCGGCCCAAGCGGGACATCCTGGAACCCGTATCTTCGAGGGCTAGCACGATGCCGCCAGAGAGTTGCCCCACGGCTTTGAGCAGTTCCGCTTCGGTGATGCCGTCGGCAGCAAGGCGATCCAACTCGTGCGTGAGGAGGCCAATAACCTGGCCCACCTTGGCGGGGGTGCACCCGGCGTACATGCCGAAGTACCCGGCATCAGCGTAGGCGGAAGAAAAGGAGTACGTAGAGTAAACCAGCCCGCGCTTCTCGCGAATCTCCTGGAACAACCGGGAGGACATTCCGCCTCCCAGCACGGCGTTGAGCACGCTCATCACAAAGCGGCGCGAATCGGTGGCAACAATGCTGGGGCAGCCCATGATGATGTTGGCTTGCTCCACTTCGCGCTTGACCACTTGCAGGCCGGGCGTGCTGGCAATAGCGGCAGGTGAGATGGGCCGACGCTGGGCGGAGACGACGTCGTCCCGCAGCTCCCAGCCTGCGCTCCGCAACGCCGAAAGCAGCCGCGCGCAAACGTCGTCGTGGTCAAGGCCGCCCGCGGCAGTAATCACTAGCTCATCTGGGCGGTAATAGCGCTGGTAGTGCTCCCAGACGGCGGCACGGGGTACGGCCATGATGGTTTCGGGTGTACCGCCAATGGGCCGCCCCAAAGGGTGGGACCCAAGCACGGCGGCAACAAATTTTTCGTGAGCTACGTCGGTGGGGTCATCGCTATCCATGGCAATTTCTTCCAGGATCACGTCCCGCTCTTGCTCAAGTTCTTCAGGGTCCAAGACGGCCCCGGTAATCATGTCTGTAATGACGTCGATAGCCATTGCCAAATCAGTATCCAGCACTCGTGCGTAGTAGCAGGTGCTTTCCTTGGCTGTCGCAGCATTGGATTCGCCGCCCACCTCATCAAAGGCGGAGGCAATCTCCAGCGCAGTGCGCCGTTTAGTGCCCTTGAACAGCAGGTGTTCAAGGAAGTGAGTGGAGCCGTGTTGGCCCTCGGCTTCATCCCGAGAGCCAACACCGATCCAAAAACCGATGGTGGCGCTGCGCTGACCGGGCATGGCCTCAGTCAACACACGCACACCCCCCGGGAGCACCGAGCGGCGCACTATGGCACCGCCCGGCTCCCCCGAGATCACCGATGGGTCCGTTGTGGCAGCAGTACTGGCCGCGGCGGACGTCAGCGGCAAGACGGTAAACGCCATGAACTACTCTGCGGCGCTTTCTTCGACGTCGGATTCCGCACCCTCAGCGTTGGCGTCTTCAGCCACTACTGGGGAGAGGGACAGCTTTCCACGGTCGTCAATCTTGGTGATTTCCACCTGGACCTTCTGACCGACGGAGACAACATCATCAACGTTGTCCACGCGCTTGCCATTGGCCAGCTTGCGGAGTTCGGAGATGTGCAGCAGGCCGTCCTTGCCCGGGGTCAAGGAGATGAAAGCACCAAAGGTGGTCGTCTTGACGACGGTACCCAGGTAGCGCTCACCGATCTCCGGAACCTGCGGGTTGGCAATGGCGTTGATCGCAGAGCGAGCAGCATCGGCGCTCGGCCCGTTGGTAGCGCCAATGTAGACGGTGCCGTCATCTTCAATGGAGATGTCAGCGCCAGTATCCTCTTGGATCTGGTTGATCATCTTGCCCTTCGGGCCGATGACCTCGCCGATCTTGTCAACGGGGATCTTGACCGCGATGACGCGTGGGGCGAACTCGGAGAGCTCGTCCGGAACGTCGATGGCGGCGTTGATGACACCGAGGATGTGCAAGCGTGCTTCGCGCGCCTGCTTCAGTGCGGCAGCCAAAACGGAGGCGGGGATGCCGTCCAGCTTGGTGTCCAGCTGAATGGCCGTAACGAACTCGGACGTACCCGCAACCTTGAAGTCCATGTCACCGAAGGCATCTTCGGCACCCAGAATGTCAGTCAAGGCAGCGTAGCGGGTCTGGCCGTCAACCTGGTCAGAAACCAGGCCCATGGCGATACCTGCAACGGGAGCCCTCAGCGGTACACCGGCATTGAGCAAGGACAGCGTCGATGCGCAGACCGAACCCATGGAGGTGGAACCGTTGGAACTCAAGGCCTCGGATACCTGACGGATCGCGTAGGGGAATTCCTCGCGGGACGGCAGAACCGGAACCAGAGCGCGCTCGGCAAGGGCACCGTGGCCGATTTCGCGGCGCTTGGGCGAGCCCACGCGGCCTGTCTCACCAGTGGAGTACGGCGGGAAGTTGTAGTTGTGCATGTACCGCTTGCGCGTTACCGGGCTCAACGAGTCAATCTGCTGCTCCATCTTGAGCATGTTCAATGTGGTGACACCCATGATCTGGGTCTCGCCGCGCTCAAAGATAGCGGAACCGTGTACGCGAGGAAGAACCTCTACCTCGGCAGTGAGCTGGCGGATGTCCGTCAAGCCACGGCCGTCGATGCGGATCTGGTCCTTGAGGATGCGCTGGCGCACAACCTTCTTGGTGACGGCACGGAAGGCAGCGGAAAGCTCCTTGTCGCGGCCCTCGAACTGGCTGGCCAGCGAGGAGAGAACCTCGTCCTTGAGTGCATCCGAAGCAGCGTCCCGCTCCTGCTTGTCAGCGATAGCGAAGACTGAAGCAAGCTTGGTTGCCGCTGCGGAGTCGACGGCGTTGAAAGCGTCATCTTCGTAGTCCAGGAAGACGGGGAACTCAACGGTGGGCTTAGCAGCGCGTGCAGCCAAGTCAGCCTGAGCTTCGCAAAGTGCCTTGATGAACGGCTTGGAAGCTTCCAGGCCCTCAGCAACAACCTCTTCGGTCGGAGCCGTAGCGCCCTGTTCCTTGATCAACGTCCAAGCGTTGTCAGTAGCTTCAGCCTCAACCATCATGATGGCAACATCGTCGCCAGCAACACGGCCAGCAACCACCATGGAGAACACGGCTTCGCTGAGCTCGGAGTGCTTCGGGAAGGCAACCCACTGGTCACCAATCAAAGCAACGCGCACGCCACCGATGGGGCCGGAGAACGGCAAGCCGGAGAGCTGGGTGGACATGGAGGATGCGTTGATGGCCACCACGTCGTAGAGCACGTCTGGGTTGATAGCCAGTACGGTCACTACAACCTGAACCTCGTTGCGCAGGCCTTTCACGAATGCCGGGCGCAGCGGGCGGTCCATCAAACGGCAAGCCAGGATGGCTTCCGTGGACGGGCGTCCTTCGCGGCGGAAGAAGCTGCCCGGGATGCGGCCAGCTGCGTACATGCGCTCTTCAACGTCAACCGTCAGCGGGAAGAAGTCGAAGCCTTCACGCGGGTGTTTGCCAGCAGTGGTTGCTGAGAGCAGAGCGGTGTCTTCGTCAATGTAAACCATCGCTGCACCGGCTGCTTGCTGAGCAAGGCGTCCGGTTTCAAAGCGAATGGTGCGCTGACCGAAGCGACCGTTGTCGATCACTGCTTCGGCGAATTGGATTTCGGGACCCTCCATTGAGAGTCACCTCCGTTTCTTGTGTGGCGGAGGCAGCACGCGTGTATCCAGCTACCCACCGTGTATAGCTGTGGGGCCTGTACAACACCCGGTCTTCGATCGAGACCCACGGGCTGTTCTTCCCGTAAGTCACTACCGAGGACCGCGAATGCGTTTAAGCGGCTGTCATCCATGATTTATATGAAAATGTATGGCCGCATTGACATCCCGCCAGTGCGTACCAAACGAGGCGGCCCTTCACTGAATAAGTTCAGAGAAGGAGCCGCCTCATGGTCAAGCTATCGACGCAGGCCGAGACGCTCAATGAGCGTACGGTAGCGCGTAATGTCAGTGTCATGCAGGTAGCGGAGCAGACGCTTGCGGCGTCCAACCAGACCCATCAGACCACGACGGGTGTGGTGATCGTGCTTGTGCTCCTTGAGGTGCTCGGTCAAGTCGGTGATGCGCTTGGTGAGCATCGCAACCTGAACCTCCGGCGAACCGGTATCGCCCTCAACGGTGGCGTAAGCCTTCATGATTTCTTGCTTTTCAGCGGCGTCTAATGCCACGGGTAACTCCTTGAATCGTGCCGTGCATCCCCGAGCAACGCTGCGTTACCGGGTACATCGTGAACCACTGGAGACCGGTAACACACGATGGAATCCAGCCGCCACGGACTGCAGCCGGATCCTCACCAATCAGTTTACTCGGTAGATACGGACTCTGTCGAAGCGGCCTTCGCCGTCAACTCCCGCCATTCCCTCCAGACAAGGTAAATGATCACCACATCCAGCACTGTGAACGCCGCGACTCCCCAGGACGGCGTAGTCACCAACACGTAGGCCTGATAGATGGTAAACAGTGCCAGCACCGCAATGCCGTAGGGGTACACCCAGTGGTATTCCTTCATCAGGCAATACACCAGCACTACCTTCACCACTCCGTGCGCCAACAGGAATAGCACCACAAACGTGTGCGAGCCAGCGCTGAGTTCTTGATCCATGCGGCCAGCCCAGTAAGCCACGAAGTTGCGGATCGGGTGATCCCCCGCAACCTTGGGCAGCAGGGGGGCCAAGGCGGCTGTCAGGGCTGAGGGAAAGATCCACAAGGCCAATCCGGCTAGCAGTTCAACTACCCCGTCGAAACCCTTAATCGCAATGCCAACCCTGTAGGCATTGCGCAGGGTATTGCCCATCAAGCGCGCCATGGCTAGCTCTGCACCGACTGCTGATCAGGCGCCGCATCATGAGCCGTGACGTGATTCAAAATCTCCGTGGCCTGATCAACGTCCATGCACATCTGCTTCACCAGTGCTTCCGGCCCGGTGTACTCCACCATGCCGCGCAGACGTTGAACAAACTGCACCGTCACTTCTTGTCCATAGAGGTCAAAAGCACCGATCGGCTCTTCGGGCCTGCCCATCACAAATGCCTCAACCTGGCGGCTAACCCCCTCAAACGTGGGGTTTGAACCCACTGAGATGGCTGCGGGCCACCGCGTACCGGCACCGTCCACCAGCCACCCGGCGTAAATGCCGTCAGCAGGAATAACCCCGCTAGCATTCGCTGCCAGGTTTGCAGTGGGAAAGCCAAGTTCGCGTCCGCGCGCAGCACCATGAACCACCTCACCGCGCATGTGATGCCAGCGGCCCAGGACCTCCGCGGCGGTGGCAACATCCCCAGCAGCAAGGGCCTCGCGCACCCAGGTGGAGGACCAGCGTCGGTCCAGACCCAGCTCATCAACCACCACCACATCGAAACCGAGTTGCGCTCCGAGCTCGCGGATGGTCTGTACGTCACCACTGTTGCCACGGCCAAAGCGAGTGTCATGACCAACGACGACGGCGCACGCGTGCAAGGCGTCAACAAAGACGGTCTGCACGAATTCCTCCGGAGTCAGCTCTGCCAACTCCAAGGAATAGGGCAACACCAAGACGGCGTCGATCCCGGACTTTTCCATGGTGGCTAGCCTGTCTGCCAAGCTCATGATTGACTGCGGCGCACTTTCTGGCCGGTGAATTACCGCGGGGTGCGGATCAAAGGTGATGGCTATGGCCAAGGCATCGTGGCTGTGGGCCACGGATTTGAGCTGGGCCAACACCTGCTGGTGACCCTTATGGACTCCGTCAAAATTGCCTAGGGTGAGGACCGACGGCGCTAACTCGGCCGGGACATCCTCTAGCGACTTCCAGATGTGCACGCTGTTCCTCAGCAAATTCGTAGTCGACAATCTGACTTGTCTATTATGGCGCGCCGGTCTGAACGCGACGAATCAGGCTCCGCGTTGAAGCTTCCTCGCAGCAGTCACCGAAGGACGGTTCCGGTACAGCCAGATCAGGCCGAGCACTGGCAAGACCACCGGGATGAACAAATAGCCCTTGCCATAGACGCTCCACACAGTTGCATCAGGGAAGGCGACGGAATCGAGCAGACTCAGGGTGCCAATGACCAGCACACCCAGCAGTTCAACACTCACACAGAGCACAGCTGCCTTGTACCAAAACGCGCCACGGCGTGCCAGGGAAATTGTGGCAGCAATATAGACGACGGCGGCCACAGCTGAAAGTACATAGGCCACCGGAGCTTCACTGAATTTAGTGGCGATCTGATACCCGGCGCGGGACGTAGCGGCAATGGCAAAGATGGCATACACGGTGATCAGGAGCCTGCCGGGCCCGCTGGATTTACCGTCCGATGGCTTACCCGCTGCAGGAGTAGGTGAAGTGGTGTGTGGTGTTGGTGCATTCATGGCGGTACTTTCTTTCACGTTGTGCTCAGCCGGTGGGCGTGCCGGGGCCGCCGTACCAAATTTGTTGCATCCGGGCCATCATCACTATCACTGTGAGGCCAACGGCTGCCAAAACATAGTTGCTCCAGAAGCTTCGCTCCAGAATGGCCCAGTAGAAACCGCCAATAGGAATGACGGCGGCGGTGATCAGGTAGGACCAGAACTCCCAGTCTGCACCCGCTAGGTGCTCCCCCGTGCTGAGCCGCACGATGGCAGACACTAGATATACCACCATAAACAGCTCCACGGCGGCCACGGACAAGAGGGTGATGTCATTGGGCCCCTTCTTAAGCAGTGCCGCACCCACGCAGATGGCAGTGGAGAGGACACCCACCACCAGCCCCGCATAAAACCAACCGTCTAGCGTCATGTGTTAGGCCTTCTGCTTGGGGGTGAACACGAGTACGGGCTTGGCATCCTGGCCGGAATCCGCCAACAACGCTGCCAGGGCACCGTCGGGAGCAAAGGCAGCAACTGGTTGTTCCGCAGGGTGGGGGCCGTCAACACCGGGGACAATTTTGCGCCCGAAGGACAATTCAGTAACTTCGGCAGCACTGAGTTCGCGTACCGGCATGAGGGCCCGTGCCGCATCAGCCATGTCCAGGACGGTCAGCTCGGTTGCCAACTCTTCCAGCGTATGCGCCTGCTCAAGCGTGTATGGGCCCACCTGCGTACGGCGGAGCATCGTCAGGTGTCCTCCGACCCCCAGCGCACTCCCCAGATCCCTGGCCAGGGCGCGAATGTATGTTCCGGAGGAGCATTCAACGGTGGCGTCCACCAACAGGGCACCGGGCACAGCAGTGCGATCGATTCCGTGAGTGGTGAAGCTGTGGATGGTCACCTCACGGGCAGCAAGTTTCACGTCCTCGCCAGCACGGACTCGGGCGTAGGCGCGTTCGCCGTCCACTTTGATGGCACTCACGCTGGATGGAACCTGCGAAATTTTTCCAGTCAGCAAGGTCACCTGCGCCAGTACGTCTTCATCGCGGATGTGGCTGGCATCCCTGAGCGGGCCCAGCTCCCCGTCGGCATCATCCGTAGTCGATGAACGGCCCAGGAAAATTGTGGCACTGTACGTTTTGCGGGTGCCCACAATGTAGGTCAGCAGCCGTGTGGCCTGGTTAATGCCAATCACCAGAACGCCGGTAGCCATCGGGTCTAGTGTTCCCGCGTGGCCAACCTTGCGAGTCCCAGCGAGCTTACGGACGCGACCAACCACATCGTGGCTAGTACAGTCTTGGGGTTTGTCCACGATGATCAGTCCGGATTGCACGCCTTTTAGTATATGGCGAGGCGGTGCCTCATCTGTACCGGGTCTAGGCAGTCACTGCCGCCGAGGTTCCCAGCACGCTGCCGTCCTTGGCCAGAGCTTGGGCCTGAACCACCGCAGCCACTGCTACCGCAAGTTGCGTTTCGAACCCGCGCCGTGGCACCAGTGCCACCTGAGTCAGAGCGGAAGCAGAATCTCCTGTCAGGATTCGCCATGAGGACACTTCGGTTGCCCCATTCCAGCTCACAAAAACTTTCATACTGGCGGAATCCCCCTTCTGGGCAGCAAGATCCGGGAGCGAATCTGGCGTACCGACCCAAGGGAAGCGGTAGACGCGGTAACAGCCGTTTCCTATATTGTTGGCCTCAAATACGGCGGTTCCATCCGGCGCAAACTCTGTTGCGGATGGGTCCGCCCCCCACCCCACCATGTAATTCCCGTTGGGCAAGAACTGCACGTTTCCTTCGGCGTTTCCCCCGTGGCCTGCGTCCGCAAGTTCTTTCTCCAACGTTACCGATTTGGTGGTCTCGTCAATAGCGAGAAAAAGTCCGCGAGAGGTCCCGGTGGTTCCTTCAGCGAAGTGGTTATCGAAGACGGTAATCTGCGTGGCGGATCGACGCCGGGCATCGTGTTGCCACGCATAGGCCGCGTTGTCCGCAATCTTGTAGTCACTTTTCTTGCCGCCCATGCGCCACTGCACGTCCCCGGTGGTCCGGGAGATTTGGTACAGAGTGTGGGTGTGCCGGGAGGAGACCAGTAGCACATCCGGCTGCTCATCAACCGAGTTGAGGTGGTACGCGTCAAAAGCGTTGGCTTCCGTGGTGCCGTCCTTGGCCAGCGCTCCTCCCGGAGTGGCATACGTTTCGCTCAGATCAATGTGGTCCGAGGCCTTCCAGTCCAGGAGCACCTCCTTGGTGCGAACATTGACCTCCTGCACGTGGCAGTCCAGCATGAAGCCCTTGCTGGGGCCGCCCACAGCGCTCAAATCTGCTGGAACTGTAGGGTAGGCAATCAGCAGTGCTGTGCCGGCTGCGGTGAGCTTGAATTCGTGCAGGTCAGTGCTGAGCCCGTTCCCTGTGGCGACGGTGGCCACGGTGCGGTACCGTGCATCCAGGATCACTCCCTGCCCACTGCCGTGCCCTTCTTTACTGGTTGTCCCGCTCCAATAGGTGAGGACCTGTTGACCCTCAAAAGTCTGGACGCGGAGGTCCATCACACCGGCTCCGCTTGGCTCCATCCAGACGGGTCGCGCAGCGCTGTCCAAAATGGCTCCCGCAGAGCCATGGCCTTGCGGGGTGACGAAGACTAGCCCGGCCCCCACAGCATTTGTTGCCCAACAGGTGATGTGCGGAGTAGTCAGCTTGGTACTGACAAAAGTTCGATCCGCCGCAGCGTTGCCGTCTGTGTGAGCGCCGGTGGGCGTGCCTGTACTGGTTGCGACTACTTTCTGGACCGGCATCAACGTTCTGCCCGCGAAGGCACCCACGGCCAGCGCGCCAACACCGGCCAGCGAGGAACTGGCAATCAGCGAACGTCGGGTCACTTTGGCTAACAACCACGGGTGGTTGGATGATTCTTGCGCGGAAGCTTCTGGTTCATCTTGACGACTCTTCATGCGTCAAGACTGCCAACGCCCGCTTCTTGTTCTCTCGGTAAACGCTGGGTGGCTACTGTGAAGACGAAGGGTGCCTAGGCGTCGTCGTTTTCATCAGAGTCAGCTTCGTCGTCCAGGTCCTCGTCGTCGGCTGCGTCGCTGCTGGAGACCTTGTACGGGTCAGCCTCGCCGGCAAAGACGGCGCCTTCACGAATGGAGGCTACCTCCGCATCCTTAGCCTTGGCTACCTTCAGCAGCTCCTCCAAGTGGCTGGCATTGACCGGGATCTGATCAGCCACAAACTCCAGGGTGGGCGTCAGGCGAACTGTCACGTTGCGGCCTACTTCTTGACGCAATACTCCGCGGGCTTTCTCCAAACCTGCGGCGGCCTCGGTCTGAGCCGTTTCGTCGCCAAAAACCGTGTAGTAAACGGTGGCGTGCTGGAGGTCATTCGTCACGCGAGCATCCGTGACAGTGACGCCTTCAACGCGAGGATCCTTGACGCGCTTGCGGAGCCCTTCTGCCACAACAACCTTGATTCGCTGGGCCAGTTTCGCTGCCCGTGCCGGATCAGCCATGAGTTCTCCTTAGTGCTGCAAATGTCTTCAAAAGTGCTATGAAAATAGTACGGTGCGCATGCGTGGGCAAGAATTTACTCTCACCCGCGCATGCGCACCGTTGGCTATACCCTAGACGCGCGGCTTTTCGCGCATCTCGAAGGTCTCAATGATGTCGCCCTCGGCAACGTCGTTGAAGGACCCGAGGCCAATACCACACTCGAAGTCCGTGCGGACCTCGGTGGCGTCGTCCTTGAACCGTTTGAGCGTCTCCACCGTGAGGTTCTCGCCAATGACCTTGCCATCGCGGCTGATGCGTGCCTTCGCGTTGCGGCGAATAACACCAGAGCGGACGATCGAGCCAGCGATGTTTCCAAACTTGGAGGAACGGAACACTTCGCGGATCTCGGCAGTACCCAACTGGACTTCCTCGTACTCCGGCTTGAGCATGCCCTTGAGAGCCAGCTCAATGTCATCAATTGCGGCGTAGATGACGGAGTAGAAGCGCATGTCCACGCCTTCGCGATCAGCCAGGTCGGCAACACGCTCGGCCGGCTTGACGTTGAAGCCGATGATGATGGCGTTGTCCACCGTGGCCAGGTTGACGTCGTTCTGCGTGATGGCACCCACACCGCGGTGGATAACGCGCAGTTGCACGCCGTCGCCCACATCGATCTTGAGCAGTGCATCTTCGAGGGCTTCAACAGCACCGGAAACGTCACCCTTGAGGATGAGGTTAAGAGTATCGATCTTGCCATCGGCAACAGCCTGATCAAAGTCTTCCAGGCTGATCCGCTTGCGACGCTTGGCAAGAGCCGCGTTGCGGTCCGCAGCTTCACGCTTCTCTGCAATCTGGCGAGCGGTGCGCTCATCCGAGGTAACAAAGAAGGTGTCGCCTGCACGCGGCACGCTGGAAAGGCCCAAGACCTGAACCGGGCGTGAGGGGCCGGCCTCTTCCAAGGCGCTGCCGTCGTCGTCGAACATTGCACGAACACGGCCATGAGCCGTACCCGCAACAATCGTGTCTCCCACGCGCAAGGTACCGGACTGCACCAGCACTGTTGCAACAGCACCGCGGCCCTTGTCCAGGTTTGCCTCAATGGCAATACCGCGGGCATCCTTGTTCGGGTTGGCGCGCATGTCCAAAGCGGCGTCAGCCGTCAACAGAACGGCCTCCAACAACTCGTCAATGTTCAGGTTCTGACGGGCAGAGACCTCAACGAACATGGTATCTCCACCGTATTCTTCGGGAACCAGACCGTACTCGGTGAGCTGACCGCGGACCTTCTCCGGGTTAGCACCTTCCTTATCGATCTTGTTCACAGCCACCACGATTGGCACATTGGCCGCCTGTGCGTGGTTGAGAGCCTCAACGGTCTGCGGCATAACGCCGTCATCCGCCGCGACCACCAGGATGGCGATGTCAGTGACCTTGGCACCACGAGCACGCATGGCGGTGAACGCCTCGTGACCCGGAGTATCAATGAAGGTGATCTTGCGCTCGGTGCCCTCATGATCATGCGTGATTTGGTAGGCACCGATATGCTGCGTGATTCCACCGTGCTCATCGGCAACGACGTCCGAGTGACGGATGGCGTCAAGGAGTCGCGTCTTACCGTGGTCAACGTGACCCATCACGGTAACAACTGGCGAGCGGATCTCCAGATCTTCGTCACCCTCAGCTTCAAGTTCGGCCTCAAAGTCGATGTCGAAGCTGCTGAGCAGCTCGCGCTCTTCGTCCTCGGGGGAAACAACCTGGAGCTTGTAGCCCAGCTCGTCACCGAGCAAAGCGAACGTGTCCTCGTCCAAGGACTGCGTGGCCGTAGCCATTTCGCCCAAGTGGAAGAGCACCGTCACCAATGCTGCGGGGTTTGCCTCAATCTTGTCTGCGAAGTCAGTAATGGAGGAACCGCGGCGCAAACGCACCACGGTGGTGCCATCGCCACGGGGTACCGATACGCCACCCAGTGACGGAGCACTCATCTGCTCCAGTTCCTGCCGCTTCGCCCGCTTCGACTTGCGCTGCTTGCCGCGACCGGCACCACCCTTACCGAAGGCACCCTGGGTTCCACCGCGACCGCGGCCACCCTTACCGAAGCCGCCACCTGCGGGGGCTGCGGCACCCGGAGCTCCACCGGGAGCGCCACCCGGGCGCCCACGGCCAGCGGCACCAGGGGCACCGCCACGTGCGGGGGCTGCCGGGCGCTCGGTGCGGTTAGGCATCATTCCGGGAGTGGAGCGTGATCCGCCTGGGCCACCACCAGGGCGAGGAGCGCCGCCGGGACGCGGTGCACCCGGACGGGGTCCACCTGCACCGGCTGCGGGACGAGGGCCACCGGCACCAGCTGCTGGACGAGGGCCACCCGCACCAGCTTCTGGGTTCCGACGCTCGCCCGGACGGGGCATGCCCTGAGACGTGGCAAACGGGTTGTTACCCGGACGCGGAGCACCACTGCGGCCACCGTCACCCTGGCGTGAACCGGAGCGCGGCATGCCCTGAGAAGTAGCAAACGGGTTATTGCCGGGACGCGGTCCGCCGGGGCGTGCGGCCGGGTTTGAACCCGAGTTTGCAACCGCGCTGGAGCCGGCGTCATGCTTTGGCCCGGCGCCAGGAGTAGCTCCCGGAGTTGCACCCGGGGTAGCGGAACGCGGCTGAGCAGGCTTGTCAGCTGGTTTTGCTGCCGGAGTGGCCGGTGTTGCGGGCGCTGCCGAGGCTGACTGTGTGGACTGCGGGGCTGGTGTTGCCGCGGTCGCTGCTGCGGGAGCCGGCGCGGATGCTTCTGCGGGCGCAGCAGCTTCTGCCTTGGCCGGCCCGGGCATAGGCCCACCCGCAGAGGGCTTGGCCGCAGTCTTGGTGGCTGGCTTGGGGCTGGCCGACGCCGACGGAGCTGCAGAGCTTGAAGGTGCTGCAGCGGCGGGGGCGCTCGGGAACGCATCGCGAAGTTTCTTCACAACGGGTGCCTCAATCGTGGAGGAAGCTGAGCGAACGAATTCGCCCAGTTCCTGAAGTTTAGTTACAGCCTCTTTCGAGGTAATTCCGAGCTCTTTTGCGAGCTCGTGTACGCGGGCCTTGGCCACATTTCTCCTGTCTCGGCCCGCACCGGACAGGTACGAACCGTCTACTTCTGAATGCGGTATTCCACGTTGGAACAACCGCCTGCTGTGCACAGCAAAATACTCATCGTTGCGCACTCATCGCTGGGAACTCATCGGGTTTCCATCAGTTTTCTGACCCGTCTTTCATTGCTGGACAGTTCTGGTCGTCTATCAATTACTACTCAGTTATTGCTCGTATTACTCGCCTTACTCGCCACTTGCTCTGGCGTTGCCGCCAAGTAACCCTCCACCGCCGATGCGTCCACCGGAGCAGAAAAAGCCCGATTGAACGCTTTGCGTTTGAGTGCAAGTGCCAAACAGTCCGGATGCGGATGCAACCAAGCACCCCGTCCAGGCATACGCCGTTTCGGATCTGGAACAACTGCCGTGAAGCCGCCGGTTCCAAGGGCACGAACTATTCGCAATAACTGGGTTTGGGCATCCTGCGCTTTGCATCCAACGCACGTTCGTTGCGGAACCGCTGTTGAGTCAGCGCTGGAATCAGTCGTCACAATACCTAAACCTCCACCATTCTAGCCTCCCGGCGCCGCGTCGCCTAAACCTGGCATCGGCCTCGCCGAGTAAAACTCCGGGTATCCTTAGTCGGCGGACCGTTGTGCGGCTGGGGACGCGTCGGAGACGATATCGATCCGCCAGCCCGTCAACTTGGCGGCAAGCCGGGCATTTTGCCCCTCCTTGCCGATGGCCAGTGACAGCTGGTAATCGGGCACCACTACGCGTGCGCTGCGGCCAGCTTCGTCCGTAATCGTGACGGAGTTAACCTTCGACGGCGAAAGCGAGTTGGCAATGAACGTTGCCGGATCCTCACTGAAGTCCACGATGTCAATCTTTTCGTCATTCAACTCGTTCATCACGGCGCGTACACGAGTACCCATTTCACCGATGCAGGCACCCTTGGCGTTAATTCCAGCCTGATGAGCCATCACCGCAATCTTGGTACGGTGGCCTGCCTCGCGGGCCAGCGCCACGATCTCGACGCTCTTGTCCGCAATTTCGGGGACTTCCAGTTCAAACAATTTCCGCACCAGACCCGGGTGTGAACGGGACAAGGTGATGGACGGGCCTTTGAGGCCTCGGTGGACGTCAATCACAAAAGCGCGCAGGCGGTTTCCGTGTTTGTAGGACTCGCCCGGAACCTGCTCAGTGGGGGGCAACAGCGCCTCAACGGAACCAAGGTTTACTTGAATCATGTGGGGATTGTGGCCTTGCTGGATCTGCCCAGCAACCAGTTCCCCCTCCTTGCCACGGAACTCACCCAGCACATTGTCATCTTCAACGTCGCGCAGCTTCTGCAAAATGATCTGGCGTGCGGTGCTGGCGGCGATACGGCCAAAACCTGCTGGGGTGTCATCAAACTCCCCCACCGCGTTGCCGTCCTCGTCCTCTTCGGTAGCCCAAATGGTTACGCGACCGCTCTTGCGGTCCAGCTCTGCTCGGGCACGCGTCGGTGACCCCTGAGTCTTGTGGTAAGCAACCAGTACAGCTTGCTCAATGGTGGGGATCAGCTGCTCTAGCGGAATCTCGCGTTCCCGTTCCAATAGCCTCAGGGCACTCATATCGATGTCCATGTCAGTCTTCCTCTCCTGCGGCTTCACTGCCTGTTTCAAAATCTAGATCAAGGTCTGTGTGCTCTATGTGGCTGAATTCAACTTCCACAGTTCCACGGCGGATTTGCTCGAAAGCCAGCGTCACGGGTTCGCCAGTTTTGGGCCTCATGCCCTTTTTGACGGGAATGTCCGGCACAAAGGTCACACCGGCATCATCAACGGCCGTGATTCGACCTGTGAAATTGGCCTCACCCACGG
>JABBNV010000255.1 GCA_019352125.1 Acidobacteriota bacterium
GACTGCTACGCCCAGGTGCGTGCGCATGGCGACCCTGTGCCCGCGTCCGCGTTTGTTGAACTGGCGGACGACGGCGAGGGCGGCCTGCGCCGGGAATTGGTAGTCACGCTGCGCGAACCCTTGCGGGGCGTGGCTCCGGGGCAAACAGTGGTGCTGTACCAAGGCACCCGAGTACTGGGCCAGGCCACCATCAACGCTGCACGATCCTTGGCCCGCCCCACGCCGTAGCTGAAACCCAGCAGGGGTGCCTGTGTGCAGCGATGGTATCGATCCATCTTTAGTGACCGAACAATCGGTTTGTAAACATCTGATTGCAAATCAGCTTTTGACGCCCGATCTGGCGTTTCTTCTGGTAGAAACAAGAGATCACGAATGTGCTGGCTATCACTGTGGGGAGTGAAGTGCGGCACCTCGCACCCATCGAAAGAAAGTCACCAAATGACTAAGTACAACTTAGACCGGCGCCATTTCCTTGGTTTTGCCGGTATGTCCGTTTTGGCCATTGGCGTTACTGCCTGCACCGGCCCTAGTGGCGGAAGCAGCAGTAGCGGTAGTGGTGCAAGTGGCGCTCCCATCACCCTAGGTACAACGGACAAGGTCACCTTCCTGGACCCCGCTGGCTCCTATGACAACGGCTCCTTCATGGTCATGAACCAGATCTACCCGTTCGTGATGAACTCCAAGCCCGGTAGCGCGGATCCCGTACCGGACATCGCCGAATCCGCCAGCTTTACCAGCCCCACGGAGTACACCGTCAAGCTGAAGACTGGCCTGAAGTGGGCCAACGGCAACACCCTGGATTCTGCGGACGTGAAATTCAGCTTCGACCGCCAGCTCAAGATTAATGATTCGAACGGTCCGGCAACCTTGCTGGCCAACTTGGATTCAGTGACGGCCCCGGATGCCACTACCGTGGTCTTCAAGCTCAAGCAGGGCAATGACCAAACATTCCCGCAGATCCTTACCAGCCCGGCTGGCCCTATTGTGGACCACCAGTCGTTCCCGGCGGATAAGGTCCTTGATGACGATGCGATCATCAAGGCGAAGGCTTTCGGTGGCCAGTACACCATTGAGTCGTACAAGAAGAATGAGCTGATCAGCTTCAAGGCCTTCGCGGATTACAAGGGAGTTTTGGGTGCTCCCAAGACCAGCAATGTGACTATCAAGTACTACGCGGACGCTTCCAACCTGAAACTGGACGTGGAGCAGGGCAACATTGATGTGGCCAGCCGTAGTTTGTCCGCCACGGACATTGCGGATCTGAAGACCAAGACGGACAAGGTCCGCGTGGACGTTGGCCCCGGTGGGGAGCTGCGTTACATCGTGTTCAACTTTGACACGATGCCCTTCGGCGCCAAGACGCCCGAAGCAGACCCCGCCAAGTCTCTTGCAGTTCGCCAAGCCATGGCCGACGTCGTCGACCGCGCCGCTATTGCAGATCAGGTCTACAAGGGTACCTACCTGCCGGTTTACTCCTACGTTCCGCAAGGATTTGCTGGCGCTACCGAACCACTGAAAACTATGTATGGTGATGGCTCGGGCAAGCCCAGTGTGGACAAGGCCAAGGCTGCGCTGCAGGCCGCTGGCGTCTCCACGCCGGTCACCCTGAACCTTCAATACAACCCGGATCACTACGGGCAGTCCTCTGGCGACGAATACGCGGCCATCAAAGATCAGCTGGAAAAGAGCTCCCTGTTCAAGGTGAACCTGCAATCCACCGAATGGGTCACCTATTCCAAGGAACGCGTCAAGGACACCTACCCGGAATACCAGCTGGGTTGGTTCCCGGACTATTCCGATGCTGACAACTACCTCTCGCCGTTCTTCACCCAAAATAACTTCCTGAAGAACCACTACGACAACAAGAGCGTGCAGGACATGATTGCCCAGCAGCTGGTCACCGTGGATAAGCCAGCACGTGAAAAGTTGATTGGCCAAATTCAGGACGCAGTTGCCAAGGATCTGTCTACTCTGCCGCTGCTCCAGGGCGCGCAGGTTGCTGTGTCCGGCAAGGACGTCAAGGGCACCAAGGACACGTTGGATGCGTCCTTTAAGTTCCGCTTGGGCGTGCTGTCAAAGTAACCCGTCATACCACAAACACAAAGTAGTGACTGCGTAGGGGGAGGCGGCGCCACAGGTGCCGCCTCCTTATCTACGGTATGAGACACAACGAACGGCAAGAATGACAACCTTGATTGAAAGCCCGCCAGACGGCGCAGATTCTCCCCTCCCCACTGCCAAAGTTAAATCCGGTGGTGGTCTGGGCAAATACATTCTGATCAGATTCACGCTGATCTTTCCCACCATCTTCATCCTGGTCACCATGGTGTTTTTCCTCATGCGGATCACCGGTGACCCCATTACGGCGGCCCAGGGCGGGCGACTCTCACCCGATCAGCTGGCCCAACGGGTTCACGCTGCCGGCTATGACCGGCCAGTGCTGGTGCAGTATTTCGAGTACCTGGGCCAGATTATTACCGGCAACTTTGGCCGCACTATTTCAGACAATCTGAAGGTCACTGACATGCTGGCCACCTATGGCACGGCGACCCTTGAGCTGGCCATTAACGCACTGGTGGTTGCCTTGCTACTGGGCATCCCGCTGGGCATGTGGGCCGCACGCAAGAGGGACAAGACACCGGATGCTGTTCTTCGGATCCTGGCCATCATGGGCTACGCCACCCCCGTATTTTTTGCGGGTTTGTTGCTGAAGCTTGTGTTCTCGGTGGGTCTGGGCTGGTTGCCTGTGGCAGGACGTGTGTCATCCAGCAACGAGATTATGCTGAACTCCCTTGCTTCACCCACGGGGATCTATTGGCTCGATGCCATCCGCAGTGGAAACTTCCAGGCTCTGGGTGATGTTGCAGCACACTCGGTTCTGCCCGCTATTGCTCTGGGGCTGTTGACTGGAGGTGTGTTCTTGCGGTTGGTGCGTACCAACGTGATTGGCACGCTGAGCAAGGACTATGTTGAGGCTGCACGATCCCGTGGTGTCAGGGAATTCCGTCTGGTCACCAAGCACGCCTACAAGCCAGCGCTGATCCCCATTATTACCGTGATGGGTCTGCAAATTGCGCTGCTGCTAGGTGGCGCTGTGCTGACGGAGACCACTTTTGAATGGAAAGGGTTGGGCTTTCAACTTGCTCACTACCTGACGGCCCGTGACTTTATTGCGGTCCAGGGAATTGTGGTTCTGCTGGCGGTCATCGTGGCCTTGACCAACTTTGTGGTGGACGTTATTGCCGCCCTGATCGATCCCCGGGTGAGGTACTGAGATGAGTAATTTGCCTGAGATCCACCGACGCCGTTCTATCTGGGAACGGTTGCCCATCATCTCCCACTTCAATAAGAGCGTGGGACTGCAGCGGGGCATGCTGCTGGCGGGGATCATTCTGACGTCCTTGTTCCTAGTCACCGCAGCGCTTGCACCTCTGATTGCGCCGTACGGGTTTAGCGAGAAGTTCCCCGTCAGCCAAGAACCGCCCTCTAGCGTCCACCTGTGGGGCACCACATCCGGTGGATACGACGTGTTCTCCCGCACCATTTGGGGTACCCAAACTGCGGTTTTGGTGATCGTGGTGGCCGTGGCGCTGTCCATTTTCATTGGTGTTGCGCTGGGATTGCTCTCCGGCTACTTCGGTGGTTGGCTGGACCGAATCCTGGTGGTGATTGCGGATGCTGTCTACGCGTTTCCCACCCTGTTGCTGGCCATTGTGGTCTCCATCGCCATCAACCACGGTGCCTCCAACTTGTGGTTCGGCATCTTGTCCGCCGCGGCGTCCATCACCGTGGTCTTCATCCCGCAGTACTTCCGTGTGATTCGGGCAGAGACCATTCGCCTCAAGACGGAGCCGTTTGTGGAATCAGCCATGGTGGTGGGCGCGTCCAGCGCCCGCATTATGGCCCGCCACATCTACAAGAACGCCACCCGGACGCTGCCGCTGATCTTCACGCTGAACGCATCTGAGGCCATCTTGACCCTCGCGGCACTGGGCTTTTTGGGCTTCGGCCTGGAGCCGTCGTCGGCCGCGGAGTGGGGCTACGATCTCAATCACGCGCAATCCGACGTCACTGCCGGAATTTGGTGGAC
>JABBNV010000013.1:0-639 GCA_019352125.1 Acidobacteriota bacterium
CTTGGAGGAGACACCTGCCCAGTTGTTCTTCACAATGGAGTCCTGTACCCATTGGACGGCCTTGACCGTTGCATCGGAGGCCGTGGTCATTTCCCACTTGTTGGACCAGCCGCCACCGAAGCCCCACAGCACGTTCTGCAGCGTCCAGCCTGCGTACCCTGCAAGTGCCGGGTACTGGTAAGCGTTCAGGTATCCGGGTGCGGACGCGTTGGCTGTCTTGATCTTGGGCGCCCATTCAGCGAATTCGCTCCACGTCTTCGGCGCGCGGTCCGGCAATCCGGCGGCAGCAAAGTGATCCTTGTTGTAGTAGAACAGCGGGGTGGAGCGAGCGTGCGGCACGGCCCAGTGAGCGTTGTTGTACTTGTAGTCATCGAACAAGGTGGTGTTGAAGTCACTGGTCTTGTCATTGACTGCCTTGAGCAGATCATCCAAGGGGATAATCGTGTCGGAGAGGGAGTAGCGGAACCACCAAACGTCGGAGGCCAGGACCACGTCGGGAATTTCGGTTCCGGCTTGGGCCGTCTGGAACTTCTGTGCAACCGTTTCGTAGCTGTCCCCGCCATCCACCAGTTCAACCGTGATGTCCGGGTTCTGGGCCGTGAAGTCCTTGATCAGCTGCTTCTCGATGTCCGTTGAGGA
>JABBNV010000013.1:649-7699 GCA_019352125.1 Acidobacteriota bacterium
GAGGACCCGGGGTGGCTGGACATGAAGGTGATCTTGGCAGCCGGCTTGACCTTGGACCAGTCAGTGCTGGTGGTGGTTGCCGAATTGGCACTGACGGAGGTGCTTGGCCCACCGCACGCAGCAAGGGTAGTAGCGCCGAGGCCTGCCGCGCCAACTGCCAGGAAGCCGCGTCGATTGAAATTCTTACTCATGTGTTTCACTTTCCTCATCAAGGTGTACTACTGAACGGGTGGTGCGGAACTGCGGAATGCGAAATCAGCCAGTAACCGACCCCTGAGTCAGACCGGCCACAATATAGCGTTGCAGCGCGGCAAAGACAATCAGGATCGGCACAATCACAATGACTGATCCGGCCATCAGGACACCCCAGGCTTGGGCGCTGCTGTCACTGTTGCTCAGCAGCGTCAGACCCACCGGGAGGGTCATGAATTCTTGTTTGGTGGTGATAATCAGTGGCCACAGGTAGTCATTCCACTCGGTCACGATGGTCACCAGGGCAACCGTCGCAATGCTGGGAAGCGACACCGGGGCAACTACCTGCCAGAGCCGACGCCAGTGGCTGGCCCCGTCCATTTCTGCTGCCTCCAGGATGGATGCTGGCAGTGTCAGAAAGTGCTGACGCAGCAGGAAGGTGCCGAATGCGGTGCCCAGGCCGGGCAGGATGATGCCCCAGTATGTATTGAGCCCACCGAGCTGAGCAATGAGTACGTAGTTGGGTAACACTGCCGCCTGTGGCGGCACCATCAGCGCCACCAGAATAAGGATGAAAATGACCCGCTTGAACGGAAACGCAATGAACACCAGCGCATATGCGGTCAGCACAGCCAGAACGCATTTGATGGTCGCGGCAACTACAGTCACCAGCACACTATTGGCGAAGAATCGAACAAACGGAACCTTGGTGGCGGCCTTGACGTAATTGTCTGCCGAGGCGTGCTCGGGGAAAATCTTCAGCGTGGTGGTAACGATCTCCCCGGGGTTCTTCAGTGAAGAAATGATCATCCATGCCAAGGGGAGAAAGACGATCAGCGTGGCGATAATCAGGGGAATGTAGCCAGTGGCGACGGTGACTGCCAGATTTTTGCGTGACAGTGGACGATCGGTGAGCGTGCTCACGAGTAGTGGACCTTTCGCTCAACGAAGCGGAGTTGGAAGACCGTCATCACCAACAAGATGACGAAGAGGACTACGGAGATAGTGGCAGAGTACCCGGCGCGGTTATAGGCACCGAAGGCTTGCAGGTACGAGTCGAAAATCAGGGTGTTGGTTCCATTGCCCGTAGGAGTCATGATGCGAATAATGTCAAAAGCCTGGAGGGAGCTGAGCAGGCTAGTGATCACCAAAAAGAACGTGGTGGGTGAGAGCAGCGGAACGGTAATGGAGAAGAATCGGCGTAGCCCGCTGGCGCCATCCAGAGAGGCTGCTTCCATGACCTCCTTGGGCATTGACTGGAGTCCGGCCAAATACACCACGGCGCAGTAGCCCAGGTTTTTCCACACGTAGACAATGATCACCATCACCAGCGCCAAGTTGGGATCATTAATCCACTGGGGGCTGCTGGCACCTAAGCCGCGCAGCACCCACGAAAGTACGCCGTAGGTGGGGTCAAAGATAAACAGCCACACCAGCCCCACGCCGACTCCGGAGAGCACATAGGGTGAAAAAACAGCGGCTCGGGCAAAGGTGCTGCCCCGCAGGTTTTGGTTCAGTGCAAGTGCTACTAGGAGACCCAGAATCATGGCGCCACCTACCGTAGCAACGGTAAAGATGGCGGTAGTCCCCAGCACGGTGGGCGCGTCTGCAGAGGTAAAGAACTCTATGTAGTTGCCAAGTCCAACATTGGTGGCGGTGGCTGCCCCGAGCGTCCAATCCAGCGTGGAGAAGTACATGTTCTGAATCAACGGCCGGTACGTGAACACGGCGATCAGGGCCATATTCGGCAGTGCGAAAGCAAGGAATATCAGGGCGTCCCGACGTTTGCGTGCAGTCCAATAACGCGGACGTTTGGCTGGTGTGGGATGCGTGCCCGCAGGCGCTGCGGGAGGCGCAGCCGTAGTAGCGGGGGAAATGCTCATTGTGTCTCCATCTTGCGTTTCGCCACTGTGGCGCCGTGCACATTCTGGACTACTAAATCACACAAACCGGGGTTAGAGAACTGCAAACGGGGTCCTTGTGGCTTTGTTTGCAGACGCTTCACGCGCCGTTCACTTTGTGCTTTTAAATCCACTTGGGAGCAGAATTAACGTATGACTGAACAACCAGTGATGATCACGTCCGTACCGGGAATCCGCGTTGGCCACGCCCAACGGCGGGGTAATGGCTGGTTGAGCGGGGTCACGGTGGTGCTCCCACCGCCAGGAACTGTTGCGTCTGTAGATGTTCGAGGGGGTGGCCCCGGCACTCACGAAACCGATGCACTTGATCCCACCACCCTTGTTAAAACCGTGGATGCCGTGGTGCTAACCGGCGGCAGCGCGTATGGCCTGGCCAGCGCAGGCGGTGTACAGCAGTGGTGCGAAGAGAATGGCCGCGGGTTCGCCGTGGCCGGGGGAGTGGTGCCGATTGTTCCAGCAGCAGCAATCTTCGACCTTGGCAGGGGCGGGGACTTTGCCGCCAGGCCGGGCGCCGAGCTCGGCTATGCTGCGGTGGCACAGGCCGCGGCTCAGCCCACTGGGCATGATGTTGAGCGAGGCAACGTGGGGGCCGGTACGGGGGCCGTTATTGGCGCCGGCGCGTTCAAGGGTGGCGTGGGGAGCGCAGCGCTCACGGGCGACGGTGGACTTGTGGTAGGTGCCATAGCTGTGGTGAATGCCCTGGGCCTGCCCTACGACTCGAGCAAACCGCCTGCTGGCCTGGCCACTGGCGCAGTTGAACCAGTCTTGAATACGGAACCGACCCTGAATACGACGCTGGCCGTTGTCGCCGTTAACGCAAGTCTGGACGCGGCGGAGTGCAAGCGGACCGCGAGTGCTGCACACGCGGGGTTGGCCAGAGCGCTGAGTCCCAGCCATACACTGGCCGACGGGGATACGATCTTTGCCCTTGCCACAGGTGAAATAGAGCTTGATAGATCCAGCGAGCTCATGCGCCAGCGTTCCCTCATTGCGCTGCAGAGTTTGGCCGCCGAGGCGGTTCGGCTGGCAATTGCCGACGGGGTTGCACAGGCCGCCAGTGTCACTACGCCAGCGGGCACCTGGCCGCGGTATCCTAGCGCGATTTAACTTTTCGCGGCAGATGGCGTAGAGTTGATTGTTGGTTGTCTGCACCCCGGCGCGCCTTCGTGGGCTCTGGTGGTGCGGTGGTTGCGCATCGCGCAGCTAAACCAAATCAGTAGCAAACCTAGCCCCGAACGGCGCAATGTTCAAGCATGCAATCCATTCGGGACCAAACAAAGTTAGCGGAGGATATGGCCAAGAAGGACGGGGTCATTGAGATCGAGGGCGTTGTGACTGAGGCTCTTCCCAATGCGATGTTTCGCGTTGAGTTGACCAACAAGCACATAGTTCTTGCACATATCTCAGGCAAAATGCGACAGCACTACATTCGAATCCTCCCCGAGGACCGAGTAGTGGTGGAACTGAGCCCGTACGACCTCACTCGTGGTCGTATTGTCTACCGCTACAAATAACCAAAACTGCACAACACGCAAAGGAATGCCATGAAGGTCAAGCCGAGCGTCAAGCAGATCTGCGATAAGTGCAAGGTGATTCGCCGTAACGGTCGAGTCATGGTGATCTGCGAGAACCCGCGCCACAAACAGCGTCAGGGCTAATCCCGTCAGGGAGCCCGCGCAATTGTTTGAACACGTAAGTAAATAAAAGGCAGCACAAGCCATTCGCGTAAGCGGGCGGCGAACCCCCGGTCGGAGGCCGGGGCCGCGCACTAAAGCGCGGGTGTACTGCCTACGACCTCCGGTTTACACAAGGAGTACCGCCACTATGGCTCGTCTCGCTGGCGTAGACCTTCCCCGCGAAAAGCGGTTGGAAGTAGCGCTTACATACATCTACGGCGTGGGCAAGACCCGTGCACAGAAGACCCTCACGGATACCGGAATCTCTCCGGACGTGCGTGTCAAGGACCTCTCCGATGCCCAGCTCGTTGAGCTGCGCGACTACATCGAGGGCAACTTCAAGGTTGAGGGTGATCTTCGCCGTGAGGTAGCCGCTGATATCCGCCGCAAGGTTGAAATCGGAAGCTACGAAGGCATTCGGCACCGCCGCGGCCTGCCTGTCCGCGGACAGCGTACGAAGACTAACGCTCGTACCCGCAAGGGCCCGAAGCGTACCGTCGCTGGCAAGAAGAAGGCCGGCCGTTAAGGCTCGCCGTCCCCATAACTTTCTGTAGGAGAAATAATGCCCCCGAAGACTCGTGGCGCGGTTCGCAAGCCGCGTAAGAAGGACAAAAAGAATATCGCGCTTGGCCAGGCGCACATCAAGAGCACCTTTAACAACACCATTGTGTCCATCACGGACCCCAACGGTGCTGTCATCTCCTGGGCTTCTGCCGGTGAGGTTGGCTTTAAGGGCTCACGTAAGTCCACCCCGTTCGCGGCTCAGATGGCCGCCGAGGCTGCCGCCAAGCGCGCACAGGAACACGGACTGCGCAAGGTTGACGTGTTTGTGAAGGGTCCGGGTTCCGGACGCGAGACCGCAATCCGTTCACTGCAGGCTGCTGGACTTGAGGTTGGTTCCATTCAGGATGTAACCCCCAGCGCGCACAACGGTTGCCGTCCGCCCAAGCGCCGCCGCGTCTAAGTAAACGCGCAAAAGTTGGCTATGAGGTTGCGGATTCCACGAAGCGTGGAGTCCGCAACCTTCGGCCAGCTTCTCCGCCGTTAACTCCCAGACCACATTTCCACCACCTGTGTTGCGTCATATAGCGGATGCTCGCTGAAAGGAAACCCAAGTGCTCATTGCACAGCGCCCCACCCTGTCTGAAGAAGTAGTCTCCGAGAACCGTTCCAGGTTTGTTATTGAACCTTTGGAGCCTGGCTTCGGCTACACCCTCGGAAATTCACTCCGCCGTACGCTGCTTTCCTCCATCCCCGGAGCTGCTGTTACCAGCATCCGTATTGATGGTGTGTTGCACGAATTCACCACGGTTCCCGGTGTTAAGGAAGATGTCACTGAGATCATCCTGAACATCAAGAACCTGTCCGTTTCCTCCGAGCATGACGAGCCCGTTGTGGCCTACCTGCGCAAGCAGGGACCCGGTGTCGTCACCGCTGCGGACATTGCCCCGCCTGCTGGCGTGGAGTTCCACAACCCGGATCTGCACATTGCTACGCTGAACTCGAAGGGCAAGTTCGAGCTGGAACTGACCATCGAGCGTGGCCGTGGCTATGTTTCTGCTTCGCAGAACAAGTCCGGCGATGCTGAGATTGGCCGGATCCCGGTTGACTCCATCTACTCCCCGGTGTTGAAGGTAACCTTCCGCGTCGAGGCAACTCGTGTTGAGCAGCGCACTGACTTTGACCGCCTGGTGGTTGATGTTGAGACGAAGCAGGCCATTGCACCTCGCGACGCCATCGCTTCCGCTGGAACAACGCTGGTTGAACTGTTCGGCCTTGCCCGCGAACTGAACACCGCTGCTGAAGGTATTGAGATTGGCCCGTCCCCGACGGATGCTGCTCTGGCTGCGGACATGGCTTTGCCGATTGAGGATCTGGACCTGACGGTTCGCTCCTACAACTGCCTCAAGCGCGAGGGCATCCACACTGTGGGTGAACTGGTTGCTCGAAGCGAAGCTGACTTGATGGACATCCGTAACTTCGGTGCGAAGTCCATTGACGAGGTCAAGGCAAAGCTCGTTGAACTGGGTCTGGCCCTGAAGGATTCCCCTCCAGGATTTGATCTGGCTGCCCGCGCCGCCGCAATAGAAGAGTCAGAAGACGCTTACGGCGACGACGAACTCTAAAGCCTTTCATTCTTTGGCCGGTTCCAGTCATGGAGATCGGCTTCCATCCAAGGAGAAAATACTATGCCTACCCCCACTAAGGGTCCGCGCCTCGGAGGCGGTCCGGCTCACGAGCGTTTGATGCTCGCGAACCTGGCAGCAGCGTTGTTCGAGCACAAGCGCATCACCACCACGGAAACCAAGGCCAAGCGCCTCAAGCCGTACGCCGAGCGTCTGGTGACTTTCGCCAAGCGTGGAGACCTGGCCAGCCGCCGTCGTGTGTTGGGCCTGATCAGCAACAAGGGCGTTGTCCACGAGCTGTTCACCGACATTGCCAAGGCTGTAGAGAACCGCGAAGGCGGCTACACCCGCATCACCAAGATCGGTTCACGCAAGGGCGACAATGCTCCCATGGCCGTCATCGAATTGGTGCTGGAGCCCGTTTCCCCGAAGCAGGCTGTGGTAGCTGAAGCTACCAAGGCTGCCGCCAAGGCTGCTCCGGTTGAAGAAGCTCCGGTTGAGGCTCCCGTGGAGACCGAAACCGATGCTAAGTACGCTGGCTCGCATGCAGTTCTTGCTGACCCGAACGAGGCGCCTGAGGGCTTCTCGATCAAGGGCAACGAGGACTCCATGAAGTACCACGTACCGGGGTCACGCTGGTTTGACGCCACCACGGCCGAGGTCTGGTTCGCCACGGCCGAAGACGCCGAGGCTGCAGGCTTTGTTCCTGCCGGCGGCGAAGAGGCTCAGCAGGCAGCGGACGAGGCTTAGGCCTCGCATTGTTGCTGATCTCAGTTTGATCGCAGTTTGTTCGAAGGACCCGTCACCCTTGGGGTGGCGGGTCCTTCGCGTTGGCAGATGTGAGGATTAAATAATGCAGTTCGCGGACCATCGACCGGTCACTACTGGCGTGCGCATTCGGCTGGACCTTGCCTATGACGGGGCGCCATTTAATGGATGGGCTGTGCAGCCCGCTGTCCCCAGTGTGCAGGGGCACTTGGAGGAAGCTCTCGCGCTGTTTTTGCGCAGGAAAATCCGCGTGACGGTTGCTGGGCGCACTGATACCGGTGTCCACGCCCAGGGACAGGTGGTGCATCTCGACTTGACCCACGAGGAATGGTCCCGGATGCCGGATCGTAGCGGGGCGCCGGCCGA
>JABBNV010000013.1:7709-23684 GCA_019352125.1 Acidobacteriota bacterium
ATCGTCTTGCGGCGCAAGATCAACGGTGCGCTTAGTCGCGTGCTGGCTGCGTCCCATGCTGGTGCGATCGTGGTTCATCAGGCGCGGGTGGCCCCGCCCGGGTTCGATGCTCGCTTTTCGGCTCTATGGCGCCGCTACCGCTATTTCATGGCCGACGACGTCGCCCGGGCAGATCCGCTGACGCGGCACATGACCTACTCCCACTCACATACGCTGGATGTGGCTGCCATGAATGAGGCCGCCGCGCCGTTGTTGGGGTTGCAGGATTTCTACTCGTTTGCCAAGCCGCGGGAAGGCGCCACCACTGTCCGCGAGCTTCAACGGCTTGATTTTGTGCGGCTCGACGACGGCTTGATCTCGGTATCCATTCAGGCTGACGCATTTTGCCACAATATGGTGCGGGCACTTATGGGGGCAGCTCTGCGTGTGGGTGATGGCCGCGAAGCGATCAGCTGGATGTATGAGCGGCTCCAGGCCAAGGTCCGTGATGCCAAAAGTGTGCTGGCTCCGCCACATCCGCTGGTACTGATGGAGGTTGCGTATCCGGCAGATGGGGATGTTTTGGCCCGGGCGGAACTGACCAGGGCACGACGCCAATAGTTCGTTTTGACCCATAGGCCACCGCTACGGTATTCTTGAAAGTCGTTGTGCGTGTCCTATCTCGATAACGCATGTCCGTCTGATGGCTCGGTTGCAGAGCTATATGTCAGGGAGATGCTCGGGAGCTTGTGGATAACTGGTATGTAGAGCCCTCACCTCTGTTCCGGTAACGCATAGATAGCAGGCGCCACCGCTTTAGTAGCGCCACCTAAGAACAAGAAACGAAGGCAAAAACCGTGCGTACGTACACCCCGAAGCCCGGCGACATCAACCGCCAGTGGCACGTCATTGACGCCACCGACGTTGTCTTAGGCCGACTTGCCAGCCAGACCGCAACACTGCTGCGCGGAAAGCACAAGCCGACCTTTGCATCTCACATGGACATGGGCGACTTTGTAATCATCATCAACGCCGAGAAGGTGGCCCTGACCGGCGCCAAGCTCGAGCAGAAGCGTGCCTACCGCCACTCCGGTTACCCGGGTGGTCTGACGAGCATGAACTATGCAGAACTGTTGGAAAAGAACCCGGTTCGCGCCGTAGAGAAGGCAGTTCGCGGCATGTTGCCGAAGAACTCCATCGCTGCACAGCAGATCGGCAAGCTGAAGGTCTACGCGGGCGCCGAGCACCCGCACGCCGCCCAACAGCCCAAGACGTTTGAAATCACCCAGGTCGCCCAGTAGTCCTGGCCACCAAAGACACTTAATTCAAGGAGAATCGTGGCTCAGAACACTGAAGAGCTGAACACGGAGGCCGTTTCGGCCGACGAAGAAGTACTGACTACCTACACCTCAGAATCCGCGCCTGCCGCAGATTCTGCACCGAAGAAGGAACGCCCCGCGTTGACAGTTGCTGGCGCAGCTGTTGGCCGTCGCAAGGAAGCAATTGCACGCGTCCGCGTTATTCCCGGTACGGGCAAGTGGATCGTCAACGGCCGCGAGCTGGCTGACTACTTCCCGAACAAGCTGCACCAGCAAGAGGTCAACGAGCCTTTCCGCGTGCTGGACTTGGACGGTGCGTATGACGTTATTGCTCGCATCCACGGTGGTGGCCCCTCCGGCCAGGCCGGTGCGCTGCGTTTGGGCGTTGCCCGCTCGCTGAACGGCATTGATGAAGAGAACAACCGCGCCACCTTGAAGAAGGCAGGCTTCCTGACTCGTGACGCTCGCGTCATCGAGCGCAAGAAGGCTGGTCTCAAGAAGGCCCGCAAGGCTCCGCAGTATTCCAAGCGCTAAAAAAGTCGCTGCTCAGAAGGCCCGCTGGACACTGTCCGTCGGGCCTTCTTTGCGTTAACCGCCGGTGCCGCGGTGCGTCGTCTAGACTTGAGGCGATGTCTAGATTATTTGGAACCGACGGTGTCCGCGGACTGGCCAATGGCCTCCTCACAGCAGAGCTAGCGCTCTCTCTTGCCCAAGCCGCCGCAGTGGTGCTGGGCCATGAACAAATGGCTGCTGGCAAGCGACCCCGTGCCGTGCTGGCTCGTGACCCTCGTGCCAGCGGCGAATTCATTAGCGCAGCCGTTGAGGCGGGCCTGGCGAGCGCCGGGGTGGATGTCTACAACGCCGGCGTGTTGCCCACACCCGCTGCGGCCTTCTTGATCGCGGATCTGGACGCTGATTTCGGTGTGATGATTTCTGCCTCGCACAACCCCGCACCGGACAATGGCATCAAGTTCTTCGCTCGCGGCGGCCACAAGCTTCCGGATCAGGTAGAGGATGCTATCGAAGCGCAGCTCCAGCGGGACGCCTACCGTCCGGTGGGCACCAACGTGGGCAGGATCCAGAGGTTTGCCGATGCCGAGGATCGTTATGTAGTTCACCTGCTTGCCACCCTGCCGCATCGCCTGGACGGGCTGACGGTGGTAGTGGATTGTGCCCATGGTGCGGCTAGTGGCTGTTCGCCACAGGTCTTCAAGGACGCCGGAGCTGCCGTGATTGTCATTGGCGCGGAGCCGGACGGTTACAACATCAATGACGGTGTAGGATCCACACATCTGGAGGAGCTGATTGATCAGGTGCGCCAGCACGGTGCTGACTTGGGTATTGCTCATGACGGGGATGCGGACCGGTGCTTGGCCGTGGATCACGAGGGCACCGTGATCGATGGAGACCAGATCATGGGCATATTGGCCGTGGCCCTCAAGGAGGCTGGCCAGCTCAAGGATGACGTGCTGGTGGCAACGGTTATGAGCAATCTGGGTCTCAAACTTGCCCTGCAGGAGCGTGGCATCACCGTGAAGGAAACTGCGGTGGGGGATCGGTACGTCCTGGAGGCGATGCGAGCCAGCGGTTATTCCTTGGGCGGCGAGCAGTCAGGACACGTGATTTTTGCCGACTACGCCACTACGGGCGACGGCGTGCTGACGGGGCTTCAGCTGGCGGCCCAGGTGGCCAAGACAGGCCAGTCGCTCAAGGAGCTGGCTACCGTGATGACCAAGCTGCCGCAGCTGATGATCAACGTCCCCAATGTGGACAAGAACCGTGCGGCGTCCGACGCCGGCGTAGCGGAAGCGGTTCTCAAGGCCACTGCCGAATTGGGGCAGACGGGCCGCGTCCTGCTCCGCCCTTCCGGTACGGAAGCCTTGGTGCGAGTGATGGTGGAGGCCGGGGACATGGAGACAGCAACGCGCGTTTGCAACGAATTGGCCGGAGTCGTGAAAGAACGTCTGGCCATCTAGACGATTCGCTGAACACAAAAAGCGGTTGGCTTCCGCCTAAGGAAGCCAGCCGCTTTTTGTTTGCTAAGAACTATGCTGCCAGGAACTAAGCCCGCGGTGCGCGAAGCAAGTCTCGGATTTCCGTCAGCAGTTCAATCTGAGGATCAACTGCGGGTTCCTGATCCTTGATGCCCAGCTTGGCATTGCGGCGCGCAATCATGTGGTTCATTGGCATAACAATGACGAAGTAGATGGCGGCTGCAACCAAAAGGAAGTTGACGATGGCTGTGAGCAGTACGCCGAACTTGATGTCGTTGTGGTTAAGCGTCACCACGGCAAAGCTGTCGAAGTTCGGTGAGCTGAAAAGGGCTGCGATAAGCGGCATAAGCACGTTTTGCACCAAGGCCGTGACAACAGCTCCGAATGCAGTTCCCATGACGACGGCTACGGCAAGGTCTACGACGTTGCCCTTCATGATGAAGTCTTTAAATCCCTTGAGCATGCCCTCAAATTACCGCACTCAAGCCTACAGCTGGAAATCTGCAGGTTAGCATCTTGCGCGTGTCGGGAACCATGGATGCGGCTACTTTGTTGTGGCCCGGTTGATACCGGAGGATGAACCCGAACCTGAACACATTCCCAGCAGCGCATGTTGCCGCGGGGGTTTCGACGAGGCGGTACTGAGGCGGGGGGCACGCGCCGTTGGTGGCGCCAATATCCAGCTCTATCCCCGTTTGGTGTTCCGAGTAGCCGGTGCGCTGGTTGTTGATGGGGAGTGTTGGCTCGGAGAGCCTGAGCAACCGGCCAATAACAGCACGGCCGCTAAGGCAGACACGAGGGCTCACTGACTCTTGCACACGGGCGCGACTCTAGGTTTTGCGGAGAAGCATGCGGCGGATGGAGTGGTCAGCATCCTTGGTGAGGACCAGCTGGGCTCTTCCACGAGTGGGCAGAACATTTTCCACCAAATTTGGCTCGTTGATGCGTTTCCAAATGCCCGTCGCCGTCTCCACCGCTTCGGCGTCGGTGAGCGATGCGTAGCGACGAAAGTACGATTCCGGCTGCGCGAAGGCGCTGGATCTTAGCGATCGGAACCTCTCGATGTACCACTGCTCTATATAAGACGTCTTCGCGTCAACATAGATGGAAAAGTCGAAGAAATCACTCACCGCCAGCCCGGAGCGACCGTCCAAGCGTGGCCTCGCCGGGGCCAATACGTTCAGGCCTTCAACAATCAAAACGTCCGGACGCTTCACCACAACCTCACGCCCCGGCACAATGTCATAGGTGAGATGCGAATACCACGGAGCTCTCACCACTTCGGCACCGCTCTTGACTTCGCTGACAAACCGAAGCAATGCTCGGCGGTTATAAGACTCTGGGAAGCCCTTGCGATCCATGAGGCCACGACGCGCCAGCTCGGCGTTGGGGTAGAGGAAACCGTCAGTGGTTACAAGTTCAACGTTGGGGGTATCGGGCCAGCGCCGAAGCATCTCGCGGAGCACACGCGCGGTGGTGGACTTTCCAACCGCCACCGAGCCGGCCACACCAATCACGAAGGGCGTCCGGCGAACCTTTTCACCCAGAAACGTGGTGGTGGCTGCGTGGAGCTCCCCGGCAGCGGCAACATAGAGGTTCAGTAGACGCGAAAGGGGCAGGTAAACATCGCGCACCTCTGTGATGTTAAGCGCTTCGCCAAGACCGCGCAGCCGTTGCACATCCTCCTCATTGAGGGGTTGTTCAATCTCGGCGGCCAGCCTGGACCAGGTTTGTCTGTCCAACTCCACAAAGGGCGAAACGCCCTCGTGGCCGTTGGACTCTTTAACATGCGATGTCACGCTAGCGATTCTGCCTTGCTTCACACCCATTCGGGAAATGCCGCTACGGGGAGTACATCCCATGTCCTGGATGTGGCGGGCCAGCTATTGTTGAATATATGTGTGGAATTGTGGGATATGTGGGGCGCACTAGCGCTCAAGGATCAGTCAGTCATACCGCGATGGATGTGGTTTTGGAGGGCTTGCGTCGCTTGGAATACCGCGGCTATGACTCGGCGGGCATTGCCGTTGTGGCGGGGGAGAGCATCCAATCGAGAAAGAAAAGCGGCAAGCTGGCTAATCTTGTCAACGAATTGGCGGCCCGGCCTCTGCCTGACGCGCTCACGGGCATTGGCCACACAAGGTGGGCCACACACGGCGGGCCGACGGACGTCAACGCACACCCGCACCTGGCAGACGGTGGCAAGCTGGCGGTCATCCACAATGGCATCATTGAAAACTTCGCAGAGCTCAAGGCTGCTCTGCTGGCCAAGGGACACACCTTCACCTCGGAAACGGACACCGAGGTGGCCGCCGTTTTGATGGGGGATTTCTACCGGGCTCGTGCCGCCAAGGGTGCAGATGAAAACACGCTGACCAACGCAATGAGCGATGCCTGCCAACAGCTGGAAGGCGCTTTTACCTTGTTAGCTATTCATGCAGAGAACCCCAACACGGTGGTAGCGGCACGCCGTAATTCCCCGTTGGTGGTTGGTCTCGGCGACGGCGAGAATTTTCTCGGTTCAGATGTCTCCGGATTCATCGACTACACGCGCCGGGCCGTAGAGCTGGGCCAGGACCAAATTGTGACGATTACTCCGGACAACGTGGAGATCATTGATTTTGCAGGCAACCCCGCCGCGGGCAAGGAATACCTGGTCGACTGGGACGCTGCAGCAGCAGAAAAGGATGGGTTCCCGTCCTTTATGGAGAAGGAAATCCACGACCAGCCCGATGCTGTAGCCGCCACACTGTTGGGGCGCTCCGACATCAACGGGCGGTTGACCCTGGACGAGCTTCGGATTGACCCCGAACGACTCAAGAGCGTCAACAAGATCATGGTGCTGGCCTGTGGCACCAGCGCCTACGCGGGTCAAGTTGCCAAATACGCCATTGAACGGTGGTGTCGGATCCCCACCGAGGTGGAGTTAAGCCACGAATTCCGCTACCGGGATCCCATTGTGGATGCGAACACTCTGGTGGTGTCCATCTCGCAATCAGGAGAAACGATGGACACGTTGATGGCCGTCCGCTACGCTCGCGAGCAGGGCGCCATCACGCTGGCTGTCTGTAACACCAATGGATCCACGATTCCCCGCGAATCCGACGCTGTGCTGTACACACACGCTGGCCCAGAAATTGCGGTAGCTTCCACCAAGGCGTTTCTGGCGCAGATTACGGCCACGTACCTGCTGGGTCTGTACCTGGCTCAGCTGCGGGGCAACATGTTCCACGGTGAGATCAAGGATGTGCTGGCGGATCTTGGAAAAATTCCTGCCAAGATTGCCAAGATTCTGGCGAATGCTGAACAGATCAAGGAATTGGCGCGCAGCATGGCTGATGCCAAGTCCGTACTATTCCTGGGCCGCCACGTGGGATTCCCGGTGGCTATGGAGGGTGCACTCAAGCTCAAGGAACTTGCCTACATTCATGCCGAAGGGTTTGCTGCCGGGGAGCTCAAGCATGGGCCTATTGCCTTGATCGAAGAGGGACAGCCGGTGGTTGTGGTGGTGCCGTCACCTCGTGGCCGTGATTCGCTGCATGCCAAGGTGGTCTCCAACATTCAGGAAATCCGCGCTCGCGGTGCCAACACTATCGTGATCGCAGAAGAGGGAGACGAGGCAGTGCGTGCCTACGCAGAGCACGTCTTCTACATTCCGGAGTCCCCGGTGTTGTTGGCTCCGCTGCTCACTACTGTGCCCTTGCAAATTTTTGCCTGTGAACTGGCAACGAGCAAGGGCTATGACGTGGATCAGCCGCGGAACTTGGCCAAGAGCGTCACCGTAGAATAGCGCCATGATTGTTGGCATTGGCGTAGACGTGGTGGATGTGGAGCGGTTTGGCCGTCAGCTTGAGCGGACGCCTGGCCTGCGCAACAGGCTGTTTGTTCCTGCAGAACGTGAGCTGCATACCCGCTCGCTGGCCGCCCGATTTGCTGCCAAAGAGGCGGTGGCAAAAGTACTGGGGGCGCCGTCTGGAATGAATTGGCAGGACTGCTGGATTGGGCTGGATGAAAACGGACCCACCATTCAGGTCAAAGGAACAGTGCTGGCTGTGGCGCAGAGCAGAGGTGTCAAGCGTTGGCACCTATCGATGAGCCACGACGGCGGCATCGCCACGGCCATGGTGGTGGCCGAGGGCTAGTGACCGGACTCCTGCGCACTGGCTACGTGGCCGCGAAAATTCGTGCGGCTGAAGCACCGCTGTTGGCCGAAGGGCTGGGGCCGGTGCTCATGCAGCGCGCGGCCACGGCCCTGGCGCAGCACAGCATTGGTGTCATCCGTGCGCGGTGCAGGCTCTATGGGGCGCACGTGCTGCTTCTGGTGGGCAGCGGTAACAATGGCGGTGATGCGCTGTTGGCTGGCGTAGCACTGATTAACCGCGGGGCCCGTGTCACAGCGGTCTCAACGTCAGCACGGATACACCCCGAGGCGGCAACGGCCTTCAGGCGCGCTGGCGGGAGCATGTTGCGGTGGGAAAACGGCCACGGGGACCACAGTGCAGCAAACCAAGCCGTCGTCGCACTGGCTCTAGAGGCCGACGTGATCATCGATGGTCTGCTGGGCACTGGAAGCCAGGGGGCACTACGCGAGCCGGCAGCCTCTCTGGTGGCGGCTCTGGCACGGGCCCCTCTCGCTGCCTGGGTAATAGCGTGTGACATTCCCAGCGGGCTGGACCCAGACTCCGGGCAGGCAAATCAGCCCGTGCTCATGGCCGATTCAACGGTGACATTCGGCGCTGCCAAGCGCGGACTGTATGTTGGCGCTGGCCCAGAATATGCCGGAACAGTAGTGGTGGCTGAGATTGGCTTGGGGTCGGCACTGGAACAGGTTGGGCCCCCTGACGTCTACCAGCTCACCGCCGCCGGGGTGGCGCACTCATTCCCGGTACCGGCCAGGTCCGCTCAGAAGTACTCGCGCGGTGTGTTGGGCGTGGTGGCTGGCTCGGAACAATATCCGGGCGCCGCTTTGTTGACCACTAGCGCTGCAGTTCAAACGGGTGTGGGCATGGTGCGTTACCTGGGCCCGGACGCTATATCCCGGCTGATCAACGCCCGGACTCCGGAAGCCGTTTGCGCGGACACCAGCGTTGCCGAAAACCACGTACAGGCCTGGTTGGTAGGCCCTGGCACTGGGGAAGATGAGGCAACCACGCTGCGAATGCGGGACGCCTTGGCGTCCGGGCTTCCCGTGGTGACCGACGCTGGCGCCTTGGCGCTGTTGCCGGAGCGGGTGGGGCCGCAAGTGATCCTCACGCCGCACGCGGGGGAGTTGTCGCAGCTGCTACAGCAGCGGGGAATCGACGCTCACAGAAGACAGGTTGAGGCGGACCCGCTGCACTGGGCTCGGCTGGCCGCGGAGCAGACAGGTGCCACGGTGCTGCTCAAGGGGCCGTGCACAGTCATCACATCTCCCGATGGGCTGGCCTTTGCCCAATCGGATGGTACGCCGTGGCTGGCCACGGCAGGCAGTGGAGACGTCCTGGCTGGAGTCCTGGGCGCGTTGGCCGCCAACCTGGCCAACGACGTCGAGCTTGCCACAAGACTGGACCTGCCCGCGGAGGCGCGGTGGACGGTGATGGCAGCGCTCGCGGCAAGCCTGCACGGCCGTGCCGGGGTGCTGGCCAGCGGCGGAGGGCCTTTGCGGGCTACGGCCATAGCTGCGGCCATTCCCGATGTCGTGGCTGCGCTCAGGAAGTGATCCCCACGTCTCGCGGCATCCATGTGGTGGAAACCGGTACGGTATATACAGCTACACGTCGAAGACACGGGTTGGCGGATGCGTATCGCCCCGTTCAGCGAAGGGAAATGCAATGGAAGTTTGGCCGGGAAGCGCCTACCCCCTGGGGGCTACTTATGACGGGACAGGAACTAACTTTGCCATTTTTTCGGAAGTTGCGCAGACAGTTATCCTCTGCCTGATTGCCGACGACGGTACAGAGACACGCGTTGAGCTCACCGAAGTGGAAGGCTACGTGTGGCACGCGTATTTGCCGCAGGTGCAGCCCGGCCAGCACTACGGCTACCGCGTGGATGGCCCTTACGACCCCGCGGCTGGCCTGCGGTGCAACGCCAATAAGCTGCTCCTGGACCCGTATGCGAAGGCAATCGCAGGGCAGGTGGACTGGAATCCGGCCGTCTTCAGTTACGAATTGGGCAGCCCGGAAAAGCGAAACGACGCGGATTCCGCCCCGCACGTCATGCATTCTGTGGTGATCAACCCGTTCTTCGATTGGGATGGGGACCGGCTTCCGCGCACCCCGTACGCACAATCTTTCATATACGAGGCCCATGTGAAGGGCCTGACCATGCTTCACCCGGACGTTCCCGATGAGCAGCGCGGCACCTATGCCGGCGTTGCACATCCGTCCGTCATTGCTCATCTTAAAGACCTGGGCGTCAGTGCCATTGAGCTGATGCCGGTGCACCAATTTGTGCAGGACAGTAGGCTCATTGAGTCCGGACTAGCCAACTATTGGGGCTACAACACCATTGGTTTCTTCGCCCCCCACAACGGCTACAGTGCCGCCCAAGAATCTGGGCAGCAGGTGGCCGAGTTCAAGGCCATGGTGCGGGCCCTGCACCGTGAGGGCATCGAGGTAATTCTTGACGTCGTGTACAACCACACAGCTGAGGGCAATCACTTGGGCCCCACGCTGAGCTTCAAGGGCATAGACAACCCCGCGTACTACCGTTTGGTTGATAATGATCCGCAGCACTATATGGACTACACAGGCACCGGAAACTCGCTGAACGTCCGGCACCCGCACTCGCTCCAGCTGCTGATGGATTCATTGCGGTACTGGGTGACCGAGATGCATGTGGACGGGTTCCGGTTTGACCTTGCAGCCACCTTGGCCCGGGAATTTTATGATGTGGACAAGCTGTCCACCTTCTTCGAACTCATCCAGCAGGATCCGGTGGTCTCGCAGGTGAAGCTGATCGCCGAGCCTTGGGACATTGGCCCGGGCGGTTACCAAGTGGGCAACTTCCCGCCGCAGTGGACGGAATGGAACGGCAAGTACCGGGATACTGTGCGTGATTACTGGCGGGGAGAGCCCTCGGCAGTAGGTGAATTTGCCTCGCGGCTTACAGGCTCCTCTGACCTATACGAGCACTCCGGGCGGCGGCCGGTGGCGTCGATTAACTTCGTCACAGCACACGATGGCTTCTCACTGCGGGACTTGGTTTCCTTCAATGACAAGCACAACGAAGCCAACGGTGAGGACAATAACGACGGCGAATCCCACAACCGCTCGTGGAACTGCGGCGTGGAGGGTGAAACTGACGACGCCGGTGTGCTGGCCCTGCGGGCGCAGCAGCAGCGTAACTTTATTGCCACGCTGTTCCTCTCCCAGGGCGTGCCCATGCTGCTGCACGGGGACGAGCTTGGCCGGACCCAACAGGGTAATAACAATGCTTACTGTCAGGATTCCGAGCTGACGTGGATCCACTGGGATACTGCTGACACGTCGCTGATGAAATTTACCGCGGCTGCATCCAAATTGCGGCGTAAACACCCAGTATTCCGCCGTCGTCGTTTCTTCAATGGTGGCTCCACGGATGCTGCCCAGGACGGGAACTTGCCGGACATCGTGTGGCTGGATGCAGATGGCAACCCCATGACGGATGAAGATTGGACCAACGGGTTCGCAAGAACGCTGGCGGTTTTTCTCAATGGCGATGGTATTGACAGCCCGGATGAATTTGGCCGCCCCGTGTCAGACAGCAGCTTCCTGCTGGCGTTCAACGCTTATGAGGGCGAGGTGGATTACACCTTGCCCGGCGAAGACTATGCACCGGGCTGGGATGTTGCCCTGTCCACCGGTGAAGTTGCCACGGGTACTAAAGGCTATGAGGCCGGTAGCACACTGAAGTTGCCCGGCCGTTCTTTGGTGGTGCTTCAGGCGGGTTGAGCTGGTGGCAAGATAGGGGTATGACTTTTTTTGCCGCGGAGGATCGATACGAGCAGATGCCTTACCGACGGGTGGGGCGCAGTGGGTTGAAGTTACCAGCCATTTCGCTGGGCCTGTGGCATAACTTTGGTGATGACAAGCCGTTTGAGGATCAACGAGCCATTTTGCGGCGTGCCTTTGACCTGGGAGTCACGCACTTTGACTTGGCCAACAACTACGGCCCACCGGATGGTAGTGCCGAGACCAACTTTGGCCGCCACCTGAAAGAAGATTTCCGCCCGTATCGCAACGAACTGGTGATCTCCACCAAGGCTGGCTACTACATGTGGCCAGGCCCATACGGGGAGTGGGGAAGCCGCAAGTACATGCTGTCCTCCCTGGACGCTTCGCTGGAGCGGATGGGCCTGGACTATGTGGATATTTTCTACAGCCACCGGCCGGATCCGGAAACGCCTTTGGAAGAAACTATGGGCGCTCTGGACACTGCCGTGCGTTCCGGTAGGGCGCTGTATGCGGGGATTTCTTCATACACGCCGGAGCAGACGCTTGAGGCGGCCAGGATCCTGGCAGAGATGGGCACACCATTGCTCATCCACCAACCCTCCTACTCCATGCTGAACCGGTGGACGGAAAACGGTACTCCCAACCTGTACGAGGTTTTGGAAACTGTGGGCGCTGGCTCCATCGCGTTTTCACCGCTGGCCCAGGGCATGCTGACGGACAGGTACCTCAACGGGGTCCCCGCAGATTCGCGGGCCGCGAAGCAACGCTTCCTGTCCGAAAAAGCCCTCACGCAGGACAAGATGGACCGCGTCCGCGGGCTCGATGCGATTGCGGCTGAGCGCGGGCAAACATTGGCCGAAATGGCGGTGGCCTGGATTCTGCGCAAGCAGCAAAAGGGCTCGTCTGTTACCTCGGCACTGGTTGGCGCGTCCTCCGTGGCGCAGCTCGAAGACTCGCTGAAGGCGGTCAAGAACCTGACTTTCAGTAAGGAAGAACTCACAGCCATTGATGAGTTTGCCGTTGAGTCGGATATCAACTTGTGGGCGCAGAAGTAGGCCCACGCGGGGGAATTCTCATCGACTTTCGGCGTTGAAATAGAAGTGACGCCAGGTGGCCCGGCGCTGTCAGCGCAAGGTCATTGGCGTGCAGATAGAAAAAGTAAACCAAGGAGTACTGTGTCTTCAAATCCCATTCGCGTTGCCATTATTGGTGTCGGCAACTGCGCGGCATCACTCGTTCAGGGTGTGCAATACTATCGCGATGCAGACCCGGCGGCCACGGTGCCCGGCTTGATGCATGTGGAATTCGGAAAATACCACGTCAATGATGTGCAGTTTGTGGCGGCCTTTGACGTTGACGCCAAGAAGGTGGGGCTGGACCTCTCCGAGGCCATCTTCGCCAGCGAAAACAACACCATCAAGATTTCGGACGTTCCTCACCTTGACGTTAAGGTTCAGCGCGGCCCTACTCTGGACGGTCTAGGCAAGTACTACCGCGAAACCATCGTGGAATCGGATGCTCCCGAAGTAGACATGGTGGCGGCCCTGCGCGAGGCCAACGCTGATGTTCTGGTCTGCTACCTCCCGGTGGGCTCTGAAGCGGCTGCAAAGCATTACGCACAGGCAGCGATTGACGCGGGCGTGGCATTCGTGAATGCGCTGCCCGTCTTCATCGCGGGCACCAAGGAGTGGGCGGACAAGTTCAAGGCCGCTGGTGTGCCCATTGTGGGCGATGACATCAAGAGCCAGATTGGTGCCACGATTACCCACCGCGTTATGGCGAAGTTGTTTGAAGACCGCGGTGTCATTTTGGACCGCACCTACCAGCTGAACGTGGGCGGCAACATGGACTTCAAGAACATGCTGGAGCGTGACCGCCTGGAGTCCAAGAAAATCTCCAAGACGCAGGCAGTGACCTCCAATACCTCTGCGGAATTGGCCGCGGACGATGTGCACATTGGCCCCAGCGACTATGTAGCGTGGTTGGATGACCGCAAATGGGCATTCGTTCGCCTTGAGGGCCGCAACTTTGGGGATGCGCCCGTGTCTTTGGAATACAAGTTGGAAGTGTGGGACTCGCCCAACTCTGCTGGTGTGATCATTGACGCCATCCGCGCCGCCAAGATTGCCAAGGACCGCGGGATTGGTGGACCGATTGTGTCCGCCTCCAGCTACTTCATGAAGTCCCCGCCAGAGCAGTTCGCTGACGATATTGCCAAGGCCAAGGTAGAGGCCTTTATTCGCGGGGAAGACTAAGCGCGCGGTTGTAGCTAGCCATGGTGCCAAGTGCAGTGTCTTCCCAGCTGAAGCGTTGCACGTAGATGGAGGCCGCCCGGCCCAGATCCGCACGAGTTTGCGGTGAATCGTGCAGGGCGGCCAAGGCATCTGCCCACCGTTGCGGGTCCCGATCAGCCAGCAACAGCCCCGTGCGGCCATTGCTGATGGCGCGGGGGAGTCCGCCCACATCAGTGGCCAGCACTGGTGTCCCACAGGCCTGAGCCTCCAATGCCACCAAGCCGAATGATTCGGACGACGACGGCATGGCCACCACATCAGCACAGCGGAACCAATCGGCCAGCACCTTGGCCTCTACAGGGTCCATAATGACGGCGTGTTCGCTGAGGCCATGGTGGCTGATCAGGGCTGCAAGGTCATAGTCCTCGGCACCAGATTTTGAGCCGATAAGCGTTAGGTCCAGAGGGATGTCAGGCCGCTGGTCCGCCAAGAGTGCAGCCGCCGCAATGAGCACGTGCGGCCCCTTGAGCGGTTGCAATCGGCCAGCGAATACCACGTGAAAAGCTGAGGTGGCCACGTGGCACCCTGCTCTTGAGCTGGCCCGAAACGCTGGCGAGAAGACATCCAGATCCACACCGGGCGCTACTACGTCGATGCGATCGAGAAACCCGTTGTAGTGCCGTTCCATTTCCAGCGCTTCGGCTGGCGTATTGGCTATCAGCCGGGTAGCTTCATGGACAATCCGGGTCTCACCCGCACTGCGGGCATCCGGCTCAGCCGCATGGGCATCAGCCCGGTGATGATTTTTCACCTTTGCCATGGTGTGCATGGTGTGCACCAACGGCATGTGGTGGCGTTGGGCCAGTTCCAACCCGACCATGCCGGAGAGCCAGTAGTGGGAGTGCAGGAGATTCACCGGCCGCCCAGGCAGATTCTCCAGCACCTGATGAATGGACTCAGTGAGTTCCGGCAGCAGAGCAGGCAGGATTTCCTTAGGAACACGGCGGGTGGGGCCACCGCGTACATGGTGCACCGTGATGCGCTCGCCCAGCGGGTGTGCAGCTGGCTGATTTTCTGAGGTGGCACGGGTGAAAATTTCTACGGTGATGCCCAGGCGAGCCAGGTTTTCGGCCAGAGAAAGAACATAGACGTTCATCCCGCCAGCGTCGCCCCCGCCGGGCTGTTCAGTGGGGGAACTATGCAGTGACAACAGGGCAACGCGCTGCACCCGTGTCACTACCCTCACCACCGTTCGCCGTCGTTTGTCTGCGTAGTCATCTTGCGGAATTATCCCGCGTAGTCGTCTTGGAGGCGTTCCGTGGAGACGCCTATTCTCATTGTCCCATTCCGCAGCGGAATCGCCCAAGATCCCGCCGCTTGCCCGAGGCACACCACCGCGGCGCCTAAAATGGGAGGGTGACTTTTCCCCTGTTCCCATTTTCCGGGCCCGAACGGGCTGCCGAGATTGATTTGGCGGCTATCCGTCGGAACGTCGAGCACCTGTGCAACGTGGTGGCTCCGGCAACACTGATGGCCGTGGTGAAGGCTGACGCGTATGGCCATGGTGCTGTTCCCGTGGCGCGGGCGGCTCTGCAAGCGGGTGCCGGATGGCTGGGCGTAGCCCATATTTCAGAAGCCCTGGCATTGCGAGCCGCAGGGATCGAAGCGCCGGTTCTGGCTTGGTTGCACACCACTGGCAGCGATTTTGCGGCAGCAATTGCATCCAATATTGATCTGGCCAGTTCCGGCTGGGATCTTGAGTACATTGTGGCCGCCGCGCGTGAAGTGGAGCAGCCAGCCCGGGTGCACTTGAAGATCGATACCGGACTCAACCGCAATGGCTGCCCCCAGGAGCACTGGGACACACTGGTGGGTGCCGCGCTGGAGTACCAGGATCAGGGCCTGCTGCGCGTGGTGGGGATCTTTTCCCACCTAGCCACCGCCGATGAACCGGAACGTAGCGAAACTGACGATCAGTTGCGTCGTTTCCGGGAGGCTGTGGCCGTCGCGGAGGATGCAGGAGTGGACGTGGAGGTGCGTCACCTGGCAAATACTCCGGCGATCTTCTCCCGTCCAGACACTCACTTTGATCTGGTGCGGGCCGGACTGGGCATCTATGGGCTCTCGCCATTTGTGGGGCAGAGTTCGGAGGAATTGGGGCTAGTCCCTGCCATGACGCTGCTCACTCAGGTGGCCCATTGTAAGCAAGTTCCGGCTAAATCCGGCGTCTCCTACAGCCACAACTACGTCACCACTGAACCCACTACTCTGGCATTGATTCCCCTGGGTTACGCGGATGGCGTGCCGCGGATCGCTACCGGTGGGCCCGTGCGCATCAATGGCGTCACCTACCCCGTGGTTGGCCGGATTGCCATGGATCAAATGGTGATTGATCTGGGCCAGGATTTCTCCACGGATTCGGGGGATTCGCTGCTGGGCGCGCGCGCGGAACTCTTTGGTAGTGGGGCAGACGACGGCCCCCTGGCCGATGAGTGGGCCACCGCCTCCTCCTCCATCAACTATGAAATCGTGA
>JABBNV010000013.1:23694-24237 GCA_019352125.1 Acidobacteriota bacterium
CGTGTACCTCAACGAGCTCACCGACGACGGCGGCACTGAGTGAGCGCGTCCGTAGAGATTGCGATGAACTCCGCAGCGGCAACGGGGGACTTTGCGGCAGCGCTGGCCACGCGCCTGTCTGCGGGAGACCTAGTGGTACTTTCCGGCGAGCTGGGTGCTGGGAAGACCACCTTCACACAGGGTCTTGGCCGCGGTTTGGGAGTGCGCGCCGGCATCATTTCTCCCACGTTTGTACTGGTCCGCATTCACCCCAACGAGCCATCCGGGCCCCGCCCAGGCGGCCCGGATCTGGTGCATGTGGATGCGTATCGACTTACTTCGCCCGGCGAGATCGATGACATTGACCTGGAAAACACCATGGATTCAGCCGTCACAGTGGTGGAGTGGGGTGCAGGCCGGGTGGAACATCTGAGTGAGTCACGGCTGGAGATCCAGCTGCTGCGGGCTATGGGCGGATCGGCCCCGGACGTTGAATCCGGCGCTGAACCCGACAACGAATCCGACAATGAATCAGGTGCGGAGGATGAGCCACGGAGATCGGAA
>JABBNV010000013.1:24247-24637 GCA_019352125.1 Acidobacteriota bacterium
TGAAACTCAACGCAATTGGACCACGCTGGGCTGGTACGGATTGGGCCGCATTCGTGCGCGACGTTGAACTCGAAGTTGGCCAGGCAGCTGTGCAGGGGGAACGGCTGTGAACTACCTTGCCATCGATACCTCTGCCGTAGCCAGCGCAGCACTCATCTCCATTGCTGAAGGCCACGCGGATGCACACGTTGTAGCAGAATTTGCCACTGAAGATACTCGGAGTCATGCCGAGGTGCTGGTGCCCGGCATCGAGCGTCTGTTCACGGACCCGGTGCGTCAAGGGCCTGAATTGGCCGGAATCTTGGTAGGTGTTGGACCAGGACCGTTTACCGGCTTGCGCTCCGGTATTGCGGTGGCCCGCACCCTGGCATTTACGTGGCAGCTGCCCTT
>JABBNV010000256.1:0-643 GCA_019352125.1 Acidobacteriota bacterium
CCGGCGCCTCCCAGGAGGATGTTGCCCCGGCAGCGACGCCGCGTCAGGGACAGATACCACAGGAGTACAAGGACGCTTCGAACGAAGAATTGGCGGCTCGAATCCACGCTGCCAAGGAGCAACTGGGGGATCGTGTGGTGATTCTGGGCCACTTTTACCAGCGCGATGAGGTTGTCCAGTTCGCGGACTTTGTGGGCGACTCCTTCCAACTGGCCAATGCTGCCAAGAGCAAGCCAGAAGCTGAGGCCATTATTTTTTGTGGTGTCCATTTCATGGCGGAAACGGCGGATATTCTCTCCGGCGATCATCAGCAAGTCATCCTGCCCAACCTTGCTGCTGGCTGCTCCATGGCAGATATGGCAGACATCGCCTCAGTGACCGCCTGTTGGGAAGAGCTTTCAGCCGTGTATGGAACGGAGCCGGACGCGGACGGCAGGGTGCCTGTTATTCCGGTGACGTACATGAACTCCTCCGCGGCACTCAAGGCTTTTTGTGGGGAGCATGGCGGTATTGTCTGCACCTCATCCAATGCTGCCACCGTCTTGGAGTGGGCCTTCCAACGTGGGCAGCGAGTGCTGTTTTTCCCGGACCAGCACCTGGGCCGAAACACAGCAAAGGCCATGGGAGTTCCGGTTGAGCGCAT
>JABBNV010000256.1:653-3459 GCA_019352125.1 Acidobacteriota bacterium
GATGGGCGGAAATGACGCACAGACGCTGCTGGATGCCCAGGTGATTCTTTGGCACGGGTTCTGTTCCGTACACAAACGGTTTAACGTGGCGCAGATTGAGCGTGCTCGCCAGGAGCACCCGGATGTTCGGGTGATTGTTCACCCAGAGTGCCCCATGCCGGTGGTAGATGCTGCGGATGAATCAGGGTCCACGGATTACATTCTCAAGGCCGTGGCTGCCGCGCCAGCGGGGAGCACCTTCGCCATTGGCACCGAGATCAATATGGTTAACCGCCTGGCCGCTCAGTACCCAGAGCACACCATTTTCTGCCTGGATCCCGTGATTTGCCCGTGCTCCACCATGTACCGCATTCACCCTGGGTACTTGGCCTGGGTACTGGAGTCTCTGCTCCGTGGTGAGGTGCAAAACCAAATTACTGTCCCAGCGCAAGTAGCCGCATCAGCCAAGATTGCGTTGGAGCGGATGTTGGCGGCCAAGCCGTGAGTGCGCCGCACCTGGCCATTGTGGGCGGCGGGATTGCCGGCCTCTACGCTGCGGCCCAGGCAGTGAACGCCGGGCTGACCGTGACTCTACTGGCCAAGGGCTCCTTGGCTCAGAGCAATACCTTTCGCGCACAGGGAGGTATTTCCGCCGTACTGCCTCCTGGCCAAGGCGCACCGGGGGATACGGTGGCGGATCATGTCGTGGACACCCTGACCGCAGGGGCTGGACTCTGTGACGCAGATGCTGTGAGTGTGTTGTGCACAGAAGCCGCACGAGACATTGCCGCGTTGGAAGAACTAGGCGTGCAGTTCGACATGACTGCGGTGGGCTCCCGCGCTTTGGGCTTGGAAGCCGCCCATTCGGCAGCCAGAATCCTCCACGCTGGTGGCGACGCAACGGGTGCCGGGATAGCCACGGCACTGATCAATCACGTGCAGAAGCTGGCCAGCGCTGGAGCTCTGACGCTGCTGACGGAGTCCTTTGTCACCGAGTTGATCACCACGGATGGGGCCGTTGCCGGGGTTCGGTACACGAGCAATGGCGCGGAGAATTCCGTCAAGGCCGAATATGTGCTGCTCGCTACCGGTGGCGCTGGGCAGATGTTTGAGCGGACCACTAATCCTGCCGTGGCCACGGGCGACGGCGTCGCGCTCGCCTGGCGCGTGGGCGCCGTCGTCGGCGATGCCGAATTTTTTCAGTTCCACCCCACGTCGCTGGTGGCGGACGGAAACTTCATGATTTCCGAGGCTGTGCGGGGTGAGGGAGCCGTGCTGCGAGACGCTGCGGGGGAGCGCTTCATGCTGCGGTACCACCCGGATGCAGAGCTGGCGCCGCGGGATGTAGTGGCGCGCAGCATCTCGGCCCATTTGCGGGCCATCGGTGCGGCTCCGGAGGCCACGGTATTTTTGGATGCCACAGGCCTCGAAGCGCAGCACGGCGAAGGATTTCTTGCCCAGCGATTCCCCAGCATCAACCGAGCAACTCAGCAGGCCGGATTCGATTGGCGGACGCAGTGGCTGCCCGTGTTGCCAGCGGCGCATTACTGGATGGGTGGTGTAGCCACGGACCTGCAGGGCCGTACCTCAGTTCCGGGCCTGCTGGCTGCGGGGGAAGTTGCCTGCACCGGGGTGCACGGAGCCAATCGCCTGGCATCCAATTCACTGTTGGAGGGGCTGGTTTTTGCACGCAGGGCCGTCAGCTACATCAGTAGCGGGCCTGCACTGGGCGACCCATGGCCCAGTTTTCCCGCAACGCCGCTGGCTCTGGAGAGCAACACTGCCGACGAGAAGTTGGGGGAAGCCATCTTTGACCGTGCGGAACTGCAAGGGACCATGTTCAAAAATGTTGGCGTCGAGCGGGACGAAGCGGGTCTCAGCGTGGCAGCCAAACAGCTGCGAATCTTTGCCGAAACGGCGCAGAGCGGTTCCGCTGACACCGTGGCGGACCGGGAGCTGGACAACCTGCGTCTGTGCGCCGCGCTGGTGGTCCATGCGGCCGCTCATCGTGCCCACAGCGTTGGCGCCCACTTTCGCACCGATTTCCCGACAACGCCGCATAATGCCGCGGAACGCCGTCGGCAATTTTGGTACAACCCAAGCGGGACTGCCACCAGCTCACTCCAGATTGGAAATGGTTCATGACCGGCACGCAGGCACAACCCTTGGCCCCACTTCCGGCAGAGTCGTTGCACAACATTCTGCGGATGGCCTTCGCTGAAGATGCTCCCTATGGGGACCTGACCTCCTCGTCCCTATTGCCCACTAATGCCAGCGCTCAGGCCGCCCTGGTGGCACGCGAGGCTGGAATATTCAGCGGTGGGGACGTTTTTATGGCGGCCATGCTCTTCACCGACCCCGCAACCCGGGTGGAGCTATTGGTTGCCGAGGGGCAGGCATTCGCATCGGGTGATGTGCTGGCCACGGTCCACGGTCGTGCCTTATCGGTGCTGACGGCGGAGCGCATTGCGCTCAATTTGTGCCAGCGGATGAGTGCCATAGCCACCACCACGGCGCAGTATGTGGCGCTGGCGGCCGGCTCCCATGCGCGAATTGTTGATACGCGCAAGACCACGCCCGGGCTCAGAGTACTGGAACGCCACGCCGTACGGTGTGGAGGCGGGCACAACCACCGGTTCTCCCTCTCTGACGCGGTTCTGGCCAAGGACAATCACCTTGCTGTGCTGACCCGTGGCGACGATTCCTTGCTGACCGAGGCGCTACATGGCGCCCGCACCAAGCTCTCGCACACCACGCACTTTGAGGTGGAGGTGGACCGCATGAGCCAGATTGAGCCGGTTCTTGCAGCGGGCGTGGACACCATCAT
>JABBNV010000256.1:3469-4062 GCA_019352125.1 Acidobacteriota bacterium
CATCATGTTGGACAACTTCAGCCTGTCAGATTTGCGAGCCGGCGTGGCGCTGGTGGCCGGCCGGGCGTTGGTGGAGGCGAGCGGCAACGTCAACCTTTCCACCGTGGCAGATATTGCTGCCACCGGGGTGGACATCATTTCTGTTGGCGCGCTGACGCACAGCGTCCGGGCGTTGGATCTGGGGCTGGACATCTCGGTGGAGGGTGATGCAGCCCAGTGATTTTTCTTGATTCGGCGGCCACTACGCCTGTTCGGCGCGAGGTCATTGAAGCCATGTGGCCGTACCTCACCGGCTCCTTTGGCAACCCGTCCAGCCACCATGGACTGGGTGAATCCGCAGCGCTAGGGCTGCACACCGCGCGGGAGCGGGTGGCGGCGGTGTTGCAATGCCATCCTGGGGAAGTTACTTTTACCTCCGGTGGCACCGAGTCTGACAACCTGGCGGTGAAGGGTATTGCGCTGGCCCGGCGGGCAGAGCACCCGGAGCTCAACCGCGTTCTGATCGGTGCTGTGGAGCATCCGGCCGTGCTTGAGTCAGCCTTGTATCTGGAGCGCTTTCACGGATTCGCCGTCGACGTTATTAAGGTCGACGG
>JABBNV010000257.1 GCA_019352125.1 Acidobacteriota bacterium
CCACGTCCGCAGTGGTTCCCTTTACCCTCCTGGTGCCGCCGGTAGGTATCGTGGCCGCTGCGCTCGCGTTCCACGAAGTGCCTACAGTGACGGAGCTCAGCGGTGGTGCCCTGCTGCTGTTGGGTGTAGCCGCCGCCGTCGTACGCCTGCCAACCTGGCGGCGCCGTTCCTTGACTGACGCGGCTCTGGTGAGGCATGAACCCCCGGCGGAGCTCCCTGCAGAACTCGCGGTGGGGGCTACCGCAGATAGCCGCGCATCACGGTCATGACGGCGGCCAGTGCCGCATCCCGCGAGCGTTCCGGGTGGAAGACCTGACGGTCCAGCCCCATCACAAACGTAGCTCCGAACAGGGCACCTGACACGGCATTTGGATCAAGCTCTGAGTCCACTGCATGCTCGTCTGCCACTCGAAGCACCGCTGTTGAAAACACACGGACCAGCCGCTCGCGCATCATGGTGAGCGTTTCCCGCCATTCGCTGGGGGTGCGCCACATCTCACTTACCAGTAGCTGCGCGAAGGAAGGGTAATCCACAAAGAAATCCAGCAGTGCGCCCACCATGGATTCCAGGGCGGTCAGTGCATCGGTGGATGGATGTGCGGCGGCCAGCTTGGTCTGCAGCTCTTGGACACCGTACTCCAGCAGCGCTCCCACCAGCTCGGACTTGCTCCCGAAGTTGTAGTAGACCGTGCCCTTTGAAACGCCTGCCGCAGCAGCAATCTCATCCACGGTGACGGAAGCTGGGCCGCGTTCCCCGATCAGGGACATAGAGGCGTCGAACAGCTTCTGGCGCGTGGCGTTGGTACGCCCAGGGCGCCGTGCGGCCCCGGGCTCTACTGGGTGCGCAGGGACAGTATTCATGAGGCAATCTCTGGTTGGAGGGTCTTGAGGGTGAAGAACTTACTCTTCCGAACCGCCACCACGGACATCAGCAAGCCCAGCACTGTGAAGCCAAGGAGGACAGCTACGGTGGGGATCAGCGGGGCTAAATCAGCTCCGTAGAGCAGGTGTCGCATGCCTTCCACTGTATAGCTCATGGGCAAAATGTCGTGGATGATGTGCAGCGGCTCTGGCGTGGTTTGCCACGGGAAGGTGCCGCCGGATGAAACCAGCTGCACCACCATCAACACTAGCGCCACTAGCTTCCCCGGCGTTCCCAGTAGTGCTACCAGCCCCTGGACTATGGCAGTGAACGCGATGGATGCCAGCATCATCAGCCCCAGCGCCATCCACGGGTGGGCAACATCCAGGCCCAAGGAGAAGTGAACAACGCCGTAGAGGATAGCTCCCTGAGCCATGGCGACGACGGCAAACGGGAGCCAGCCGCCGGTAGCGATCTTCCACGACGCTGCGTTGGAGGTAAGCGCGCGCTGCGTCAACGGGCGCATTACCTGGACCAGCATTAGGGCGCCGATCCATAGAGCCAACACCATGAAGAACGGTGCCAGACCTGCGCCATAGGTGCCAGCGGAGGCCTGCGAGACGTTGTTGACCGAAACCGGGTTCCCCATCACCTTCGCCGCGTTCTCTTTTTGCGCGTCAGTGGGGTTGGGGACCTCTCCGGCGCCCTTGGCTATCTGATGAGCCAATTCAGTGGCACCAGCAGAGAGTTTTGAGGTCCCCGTATCCAGCTGGGCAGCACCATCATCCAGTTTGCTGGCGCCCTTGGCCAAAGTTGATGTTCCGTCCAAGGCCTTCTGCTGGTTGGCGGCCAACAGTGAGGTGCCCTGCGCCAACTGTTGGGCGCCGGAATCCGCCTGAGAAATGGCGCCGGTGAGGGTGGGTGTGGCCGCAGACAGCTTGGCCGCGCCGTCGGAAACGGCCTGGGACCCGGCGGCTAACTGTTGTATTTGGCCGGCGTCAGTATGCAATTGGCTCTTGGCTGCTGCCAGCTGTGGGCTCTGCTGTATAGAGGAAATCTGGGCCAGAATCGTGTCCTCCTGGGTCTGCGTGAGGACGTTACTGGCCACCAGGGAATCCAAATTCGGCTTCACCTTCTCCCGAACGGCTGCTTGAGCTGCGGCATCTACGCTGTTCAGCTGCGTAACCACGGACTGTACCTTGGTGTTCAAGGTGGCATTTCCGGCTGCTACCTGGGCGGCGCCGTCCGCCAACTGCTTGCTTTGGCTGGGCAGGGTTGACGTCTGTTGGGACAACTGGTCCAGCCCGCTGCTCAGCTGGGTGGCCCCGGTGTTCAGTTTGTTGGTTCCGGCCACCAACTGGGATTCACCGTCCACTAGCTGGTTGGCGCCGGTCACTAGTTCTCCGGTACCGCTATGCAGCTGGCTGGCGCCTGTCTTCAGGCTGGCTGCGCCGTCAGCTAGTTGCTGGGCACCGTCCGCAGCCTTGAGCATCTGCGTGTGGATGGTCCCGTAGCCGGTCAGGAGCGTGTTGGCCGTGGTTTCGCCTACCTGCTGCGCCACGGAGTCATGTACCTGGGTGCTCACCTTGTCCACAATGGAGGTGAGGAGGTAGTTGTTGGCGTCATTCGTGGTGACGTCGAGCATGGCCTGTTTGGCGGCGTCGAAATTCTCTGGCGACGCTAGATTGGCTGAAAACGTGGCCGGAATCTTGAGTGCAAAGTTGTACTTGCCCGAGGCTACGCCGTCGTCCGCTTCCTTATCGCTGGAGACCTTGACCCAGTCAAACTTATGCCCGTCGATCAGATTGTTGGCCACATCCTCACCCACGGCCAGCTTCTTACCATCATTGGTGACCGTACCCTGATCATCCACCACCACCGCGGCCTTGAGCTGATCCAGGTTGCCGTAGGGATCCCAGTTTGCGTAGAGGTATGTGGCACCGTAGAGCAACGGAATGAGCGTGAGGGCAACGATGGTGAGCTTGGGAAGTATCCCCACCGTCATGCGTTTGAGCTCGGAGAGCGCCAGCGTAAATACGGTCATGAGTTATTCACTTCTTCATTGCTTTTTAGGTCATTGTGGTCCGGGTCAGTGCTTTCCGGGAGTTCGACGGCGTCTTCCGCAGCTCTGCGCGCGGGCGCAGGAATCTGCAACGTGGCGCCGTCCCAAGCATCCGGGATGGCCGCGACGGTGACCACCAGGGCCAGGGAACGTCCCGGGTTGCTGGCCAGGCCATTGAGAAAGGGGAGCCAGTCCTCCGTCTGGGCCGTGTGCCTATCCGGGCTGTCCACCACCAGCAGCTCTACCTGCGGGTTGGTCAGGGCCAGCATCGCCTGCAGTTCTATACGGCGGTCCGCAGGTATCTCCTCGATCCACTCGCCTGCGACGTCCTCAAAAGCGTTGACGCGCAGCCACGCCTTAGCGCTCCCGGTGCCTCGATACCGGCGGGGAATCAGGGCAAGATCCTCAGTCACGAGATCTTTGACGCTGAGATGCCGCTCCGGCGCGTTGATGTCCGGTGCGTCCACCACGGCGCTGTGCTTCCGCAGGGCCTTAATGCTTGCTTCGTGCCCCCACGCCACCGTCCCGCTGGTGGGTTTCATCCGGCCACTGAGGGTAAGGGCCAGCGCAGTACGTGTGGTTGCGCCATCGGCGGCGATCAACAGCAGCTCACCGGCAGGGACCTCCACGGACGTGGCCGGGACTAGATCAACATGGCGCCCCTTGACGAGGAGGTTGTTGGCTACGAGCACTGGCTGCCCTTCCACTTAGTTGTACTGACGAGTCAATATTACCTAAACTGACCGGTCAGTACAAATAAGCGGAGTTGTTAGAGGCCGTACTTTTCGAGCAGCCGGAGCCACACCTCGGAAATAGTGGGATAGGAGGGCACCGCATGCCACAGCCGCTCCAACGGCACTTCCCCCACAATGGCAATGGTGGCGGCATGCAGGAGCTCGGCCACGCCGGGGCCGGCAAAGGTGGCGCCGATGATCACCTTTCGCTGTTCGTCGATCACCAACTGCGCCCAGCCCTGGTAATTGTCCGCATACAGGGATGATCCGGCCACCGCAATGGGTAGGGACACCTCACGGACAGCGGAGTATTGTTCATGGGCTTGGGTCAGGTTCAGCCCCACGCTGGCCAGCTCCG
>JABBNV010000258.1 GCA_019352125.1 Acidobacteriota bacterium
CTGTTGGCCGAGGAGACAGCCAGTGGCCCCGTGATGGTCAGCAAGTCAAGAGCCAACTGGTCATTCGGCATGCGCAGCGCCACGGTGCCCTGCGTATCACCCAAGTCCCATTCCAGTGTGGGCTGTGCGTGGAAAATCAGGGTGAGCGCACCGGGCCAAAAAGTATCAGCCAGCTTTTGTGCATCGGCGGAAACGTCCGTAGCCAGCCCATCCATGGTCTGCAACCGAGGGATCAGCACTGGCGGTGGCATGCTGCGGCCGCGCCCCTTGGCCGCCAACAATGTCGCGACGGCTTGTGGCGAAAACGCATCAGCACCAATCCCGTAGACAGTATCCGTAGGGAAGACCACCACGCCTTTACTGGCTATGGCTCGTTGGGCGTGCGCCAAGCCTTCGGTGCGCTGTTCGGCATTCGTGCAGTTGTAACTAGCTGTACTCACGGGTCTATTCTTTCACTTCCGCACGCCAGATGTGGCGCGGTCCTTGGAATTCAGATCTTGATGCGTACTCACATTGCTCCACTGCCCGGAAGCTCTCATCAGGGCCGCAATGGTGGGTGCCTGAACTTCCGCATGTTCCATCACAAAATAGCCACCCGCCTTGAGTAAGCGAGCTGCACTGGCCAGTGCTGCCGAGGGCAGTTCCATGCCGTCATGGCCGCCGCCATAAAGGGCCATGGCCGGGTCATGGTCAGCTACCTCGGGCTCGCGCGGGATCGAATTGGCCGGGATGTACGGCGGATTAGCCACCACCACGTCCACCGTGCCGTCCAGTTCTTCGAAGGCAGTACGCAAATCTCCGCACTCCAGCGTGACACCCAACGGCTGAAGATTTCGCTGCGCCCAGGCATGTGCAAAGGGGTCGAGCTCTACTGCGTAGACACGTGAATGCGGTACTTCAGAAGCCAGTGAACCAGCAAGGGCACCAGAGCCCGTGCCTAAGTCCACAGCTAGGGGGCGTTGCAACGGCATGAGCACGTCGATGGCCAGCTGCGCCACTGATTCGGTTTCCGGCCGCGGGATAAAGACTCCGGGCCCCACGGCCAGTTCCAAATGACGAAAGTAGGCCACACCTGTGAGGTGCTGCAACGGTACGCGCTGGGCACGCTCGGCCACCAACTCCGCATAGCCTTCCGGCTCCGACGAAGCATCCAGCAGCAGCTTGGCGCGCAGCTCTCCCCGGTTGACGCCCAATAGGTGCGCAGCCAGCAGCTCAGCGTCCACACGTGGCGTTGGTACCCCCGCAGCTGCCAACGTTTGCGAGGCCTGGGATACCGCCTGACTCAACGATGATTCAGTCACAGATTAGTCGCCGATAGCATCTAGCCGAGCCTGCTCATCCATTTCGATGGCCGACTGCACCACCGGTTCCAGATCACCATTCATCACCGTGTCCAAGTTGTACGCCTTGTACCCCGTGCGGTGATCTGCAATGCGGTTTTCCGGGTAGTTATAGGTGCGAATGCGCTCGGAACGGTCCATCGTGCGGATCTGTGATTTACGCGTCGCTGAATTCTCGGCGTCGATAATGGCCTGCTGGTGGGCCAAAATGCGAGCTCGCAGCACACGCATGCCCGCTTCACGGTTTTGTAGCTGAGACTTTTCATTCTGCATGGCCACCACAATGCCGGTGGGCAAGTGGGTGATGCGAACGGCCGAGTCAGTAGTGTTAACAGACTGCCCACCCGGGCCCGAGGAACGGTAGACGTCAATCTTCAGATCATTCTGATTGATGTCCACTTCTTCAGGTTCATCCACCTCGGGGAGCACCAATACGCCAGCGGCGGAAGTGTGGATACGGCCCTGAGATTCAGTGGCCGGCACGCGCTGCACACGGTGTACCCCGCCCTCGAACTTCAACCGCGCAAAGACGCCCTCAGCCGGGTCATTGGACCTGCCCTTAACGGCAATAGAAATATCCTTGTAGCCGCCCAAGTCAGACTCGGTAGCGGAGATGATTTCCGTCTTCCAGCCGCGGTTTTCCGCGTACCGGGTGTACATGCGCACCAGATCGGCCGCAAAGAGAGCAGCCTCGTCGCCACCCTCACCTGCCTTGACCTCAAGGATCACATCCCGTGCGTCATCCGGATCGCGAGGAATCAACAAGCGGCGCAGTTTCTCCTGAGCCAATTCCAACGACGACGCCAGTTCGGGCACCTCTGCCGCAAATTCCGGATCCTCGCTGGCCATTTCCTTAGCGGCAGCCAGATCATCGGTGAGCGATTCCACCTGGTGGTAGCCCTCCACAATCCGGCTCAGCTCCGCATACCGCCGGCCCAGCTTCCTGGCCAACGGCTGATCCGCATGCACAGCAGGATCACTCAACCGCAGTTGCAGCTCAGCATGCTCATCCAACAGTCCCTGAATGGACTCAAACATTTCACAACCTCTTTCAACTCATCCAAGTCTATCGGTGGTTCAAACTTTGCCCCCGGGCGCGGGCATGGAAAAGCCCCGCCACCAAAAGGGTGACGGGGCTTGAAGCCAACTACCTGTCGTCGTCGCTCTTGGAACCCAGCGTGGTCTTCTGAACCTGCATGAGGAACTCCACGTTTGATCCGGTTTCGCGGATCTTGGAGGTGAGCAATTCGAGGGACTGCTGCTGCTCGAGGCCGGAGAGCAAGCGGCGCAGACGCCACATGATCTTGACTTCCTCGGGCGAGAGCAAGTTTTCTTCGCGGCGCGTTCCCGAAGCGTTGACGTCAACGGCAGGGAAGATGCGCTTGTCTGCCAACTGGCGGGACAGGCGGAGCTCCATGTTACCGGTGCCCTTGAACTCCTCGAAGATGACCTCATCGGCCTTGGACCCGGTCTCCACCAGAGCGGTAGCCAGAATGGTCAATGAGCCACCGTTTTCGATGTTGCGAGCAGCACCAAAGAAACGCTTGGGCGGGTACAGAGCCGCCGAGTCCACACCACCGGAGAGAATACGGCCGGAAGACGGTGCGGAGTTGTTGTAGGCACGGCCCAGACGGGTCATGGAATCCAGCAACACCACTACGTCCATGCCCATTTCCACCAAACGCTTGGCGCGCTCAATGGAAAGCTCGGCTACCTGAGTGTGGTCATCTGCGGGGCGGTCAAAGGTAGAGGCAATAACCTCACCCTTCACCGTGCGCTGCATGTCCGTCACTTCTTCAGGACGTTCGTCAACAAGCACCATCATGAGGTGAACCTCTGGGTTGTTGATGGTGATTGCATTTGCAATGGACTGCAGAATGAGTGTCTTTCCCGCCTTAGGGGGAGAAACAATCAGACCTCGCTGACCCTTACCAATCGGAGCAACCAGGTCGATGACGCGAGGGCCAATCTTCTTGGGATCAGTTTCCAGGCGCAGACGCTCTGAGGGGTACAGCGGAACCAGCTTGGCAAAATCAACGCGATCCTTGAGTTCCTCAGGGGTCTTGCCATTGACGCTCGTGACTCGAATCAGCGCGTTGAACTTCGCACGGGCCGACTGCTGCTGGCTGCGATCTTCGCCTTCGCGCGGAGCGCGGATGGCACCCACAACCGCGTCACCCTTGCGCAGGTTGTACTTCTTGACCTGCTGCAGGGAAACGTAAACATCATTCGCGCCAGGCAGGTAACCGGAGGTACGGACAAACGCGTAGTTGTCCAGCACGTCCAGGATGCCGGCTACGGGCAGCAGCACGTCATCATCGGTCAGTTCCGAATCATCGAAGTCTGGCCCTTGGGCCCGACCACGACGGCGGTCATTGCGGTCGCGGAAGCGATCGTTGCGCGAATTGCCGCCATCGTTACGATTGTTGTTGTTGCCATCGCGGTTGTTACTACCGTCATTGCGGTCCCGACGGTTGCGGCGATTCCGGTTGTTACGGGAATTGTCGTCGTCATCGTTGGACTGCGAATTACGATTGTCGCGATTGCTGCCGTCGTTGCGATCGTTACGTGAGTTGCCGTCGTTACGGTTGCCACCTTCGTTACGATTCTCGCCACGCTGCTTTCGACTGCGGTCATCTGTGCTCCTCGTATCGCTGCTGCTGTAGAAGTT
>JABBNV010000259.1:0-227 GCA_019352125.1 Acidobacteriota bacterium
AAACGGGGTGTTTAGCGACCACTTGAGCACTCGGGTTTCAGAAAAGCGAACTCAATCATTGACTCGCCAGGCCCATGAACATAGTGCGGTGAAGGATGTCCACATGCTGACGCGAGACCTCCACGGCCGCCTGGGCGTCGCCAGCCTTGAGAGCGGCAACCAGCGCAATATGGTCACAGTTGGATTGATGCAGCACCTCAATCGGATAAGGAATGAAGTAGGCGTAG
>JABBNV010000259.1:237-3012 GCA_019352125.1 Acidobacteriota bacterium
GCGCCAGCGTCTCGTGGTACTCCTCAACAGCGGCGCCAAGACCCGAGGCGGTACCCACCAGCTGATGAAACTGCTCATCCGCCTGGTGGTAGCCGGACCAGTCCGCAGATTCTGCCATTAAGCGAGTTAGCCGTTCCAACTCATCTAGCTGTTCAGCCGTGGCGTTGAAGGCAGCATAGTGAGTGACGGCGCATTCGGACAGCAACCTGCGGTCCACCAATCGATTCACGGCTTGGAACTCACCAGGCGATGCCGCGAGTTCAGCGAGCACTGCCCGCGGAGGCGAGTCGGCCACGAATGTTCCGCCACCCCTGCCCCGACGGCGGACGACGACGCCAAGCTCGGCCAAGCTTGCCAGTGCGCGGCGGGCAGTAATCGGGCTGACGGACAACCCCAGGGCCACTTCATTTTGATCGGGCAGACGATCGCCAGGCTTGAGCAGACCCAGGGAAATTGCCGTCCCGATCCGCAACTGCACGGCGTCGATGGCACTTCGCCGGTCAGTGCCAGTCAGCGCCCCAGAACCCAAGGGCGCACCAGACGTAGCACCCAAGGACGAAGCACCCAAGGGGGAAGTGGGTTCATCCAACACACTGGTCATATCCGCTACTTTACGGCCCAATCTCACCCCTTCCTCTTATTGGATCATTATGATCTAATATAGTCCAGATCACATCCCGCCCGAAGAGTAGAAGGGCAACCCCGGGAACCCCGCAACGAAAACTTGACGACCGCAAAAAAGTGGAGACAGCAATGCAACGAATCCTTCCCCTCATCGCAGCCCAAGCCCGGCCTCGCCTGATCGGCCAGCCCGTCCAGATATTCGCGGATGAAGTCGCAACAGCGCTGAAGTCCCAACCACACAGCAAGCTGGTGGTCTTCCCCGAGCTACACCTCTTCGGAGATTCACACCCGGACCAGCAGCGCACCGAGGTACTTCAAGCATCGGCAGAACCTCTTGGCGGCCCCCGGGTCAAGGAACTGAGGCAGCTCGCAGGGGATCTAGGCATCTGGCTGGTGCCGGGCAGTGTCTGCGAGCGCGGTCCGGAAGGCCAGCTGTTCAACACACAACTGGTCCTCTCCCCCAACGGCGAGCTGGCGGGCTTCTACCGGAAAGTGTTCCCCTGGCGGCCCTTTGAGCCCTATGACCCAGGCGACCGATTCGTCACGGTGGACTTAACAGGGCTGGGAAGAGTCGGCCTGAACATTTGCTACGACGCGTGGTTCCCGGAGGTCTCCCGCCAGCTGGCGTGGATGGGCGCAGAGGTGATCCTCAACGTAGTGAAAACCACCACCCCGGATAGACGGCAGGAGCTGGTGCTGGCCAAAGCGAACGCCATCGTGAACCAGGTGTTCATGGTCAGCGTCAACTGCGCCGGCCCCACCGGCAAGGGCCAAAGCATCATCGTGGATCCGGAAGGAAACACCATCGCAGAGGCCCCGGACGATAGCCCGGTGTTGCTCACAGCGGAACTTGACCTGGCCGCCGTCGAACGCGTCAGAACGCATGGAACCGAAAATCTCAACCGCCCGTGGTCCCAATTCCGCGAAGGTGAGAACGCCATCGAACTGCCCATCTACCAGGGCAGGATCAATCCGAAAACCTGGGCACCCAACCCAGAACACGCCGAAAACGCCCAAAAGCATAAGAACTGAGAAGCAAGGAAGCCCCGTGACAACTCCCACCCTCACCCGCACACTGAACCTACGCTCCCTGGTCCTGTTCGGATTGGCCTATCTCACCCCGCTGATCGTCCTGGGGATCTTCGGCATCATCGCCGAAACCACAGGCGGCGCCTCTCCCTCCGCTTATCTGGTGGCCATGGTGGCCATGCTGTTCACGGCGCACAGCTACGGCAGAATGGCGGTGGCCCACCCCGTGGCCGGTTCCGCCTACACCTACGTCCGCCGGTCCATCGACGCCAGGGTGGGGTTCCTAGTGGGCTGGGCCATCCTGCTGGACTACCTCTTCCTGCCCATGGTGATCTGGCTGATTGGCGGCTCGTATCTGACCGCGCAATTCCCCGGAATCCCCATTGGCGTCTGGGTGGTGGGGTTCATTGTCATCACCACGGTGCTGAACATTCTGGGCATCAAAGTGGCGGACAAAGCCAACTACATCCTGATGGTTTTCCAGCTGCTGGTGATCGTGTTCTTCGTGGCGCTCTCCATCGGTCACGTAGTGTCCAGCCAGGGCGCGGGTGGCCTGGTCAGCAGCAAACCGTTCTTCAATGACACCTCCAGCTTCACCACAATTTCCGCCGGTGCCGCCATTGCCGCGTACTCCTTCCTCGGGTTCGATGCAGTCACCACCCTCACGGAGGAGACCATCAATCCGCGCAAGAACATGCCCCGGGCCATCATGCTGATCGCACTCATTGGCGGCGGCATCTTTGTGGTGGTTTCCTACGTGACTCAGCTGGTGCACCCGGGCGGCGTCTTCGAGGATTCAGCCTCCGCAGCCAGCTCCATCGCCCTGCAGATCGGCGGCCAACTCTTCGGTGCAGTCTTCCTTGCGGGTCTGGTGGCGGCACAGTTCGCGTCCGGTCTGGCAGCTCAGGCCAGCGCCTCTCGCCTCATGTTTGCCATGGGCCGGGACTCGGTGCTCCCCAAGGCGGTCTTCGGCCGGCTCAGCGCCAAGTTCCACACCCCAGTGGTCAGCATCATCATCACCGGCATCGCGCAGCGCACCGGCGACGCCAAAGGGAATCAGTTTGACCGTGGCGATCATTTCGCCTTCGACCACCGGCTTGAACGCCGGCAGCGTCGCCAGCG
>JABBNV010000259.1:3022-4006 GCA_019352125.1 Acidobacteriota bacterium
GGCTCAGCGCCAAGTTCCACACCCCAGTGGTCAGCATCATCATCACCGGCATCGTGGGGCTGATCGCGATCTTCCTGGACGTGGCCACCTCCACCTCGTTCATCAACTTCGGTGCCTTCACCGCGTTTACGCTGGTCAACGTCTCCGTGGTGTTCCATTACGTACGACGGCGGCGGGCGGGGGACCACTTGAATGTGGTCTCCTACGTGCTGATTCCGGTAGTGGGCGCCGTTATCTGCGCCTACCTGCTCACCCAGCTGGACAGCAACGCGCTTACGCTGGGACTATCGTGGCTGGCGTTGGGCATAGTGGTGCTGGCATTGATCACGCGCGGTTTCAGGAAGGCGCCGCCGGAAATGTCCACCACGGAGCTGGCCACCGTGGAGGCTGCAGCCTGAGAGCAAGAAAGGGAAACCTGTGAAGATAGCGCTGGGGCAGCTTGAGTCGGGAACGGACATCGTGGCCAACCTTGCGGCCATTGACAGTTTCGCGGCAAAGACCAAGTACGACGGCGCTACGTTGGTTGCCTTCCCTGAATATGCCACCTATGAGAAGAAGATAGTTGACGCTACTTTCCCTCAGGTAGCCGAGCCGCTGGATGGCCCTGTCTGTAAGGAATTGGCCAGCATTGCCCGCCACCACGGCATTGCACTGGTAGCCGGCGTGGTGGAGAGCTCCGACGAGACTGGCAAGGCGTACAACACGTTGGTGGCGTTTGGTCTTGACGGCGGCCAGCTGGCTTACTACCGGAAAATCCACCTGTTCGATGCCCAGGGCTTCGGGGAGTCCAGGTACATCAAGCCCGGCCCGTCCACTGCAACCGTGGTCTTTGAGCACGGCGCCACCCGCTTTGGCCTGATGACCTGCTACGATCTTCGCTTCCCGGAGCTGGCCAGATCCTTGGCCGACGCCGGCGCCCAAGTGCTGCTGGTGTGCTCCTCATGGGTGCCGGGCGCCCACAAAGCCGAGCAGTGGCTGGCACTG
>JABBNV010000260.1:0-255 GCA_019352125.1 Acidobacteriota bacterium
AGGTTCACCAGCCGCAGCAGCGCCACGATCAAGGGCCGCGGCAGGACCAGGGCCAAGGGCAGAGTCAGACCGGTCGGCCCTCGCGTAGCGAAAAGAAGCGCGGCAGGAACCGAGGCGGCAACCAGCAGGCAGAGCAGCAGGTTGAGCCAGCTCCTGTGGTTGAGCCGACGGACGCGGAGCGGTTGGCGAAGGCCAACGCAGCGCGTGCAGCCTTGGCGACTATTGCTGCGGCAACACATGCGGCCCACCACGATG
>JABBNV010000260.1:265-3976 GCA_019352125.1 Acidobacteriota bacterium
CACGATGATGAGCACGCAGGAGAGGCGTCCAAGCACGACGACGGGCCCGCGGCGGCCTCCAGCGAGAGCGCAGCGGTGACATCCAGCCACACTAAATCTGGGAGTTTTGATGCCCAGGCCCCAGCAGTACTGACAATTGGCGGCCAGACGGTGTCGTTGCCTCGGGCCGAACATCACCTTGATGAGCGCGCCCTTGACTCTGCCCGCGCCCTGGCTGGGCTCACCGAAGCCCTGGATCAAATTGCGGAGGCACCGCACCATGCGCCTCGCATCACTGATGTTCATGAGGATCACTCAGGCCTGGATGCACAGGGCCACCCCACTAAGTCGTCCTCCCGTCGCGGGCGGCGTAACCGTGCTGCCAGCAGCCCCGCCGGTTCGGCCAGCACCACCGCGGTAGTGCAACGCGACCAGACTCCGGACGTCGGAGCGCAGGGCGTGCGGGTGGAGGCTGCCTCCATCCCGGCCAAGCCCACTACGGCTCCTAAATCTGCGGCCAGCGAGCCCATGATTCTGGGCGTAGGAGTTCCTGCCTCCGAGCTCTAGAGCTTCGAATTGGTGCCCCGTGTTGATTTCAGGTTAGGTTGAGATCAGACACGGGGTGCCGCGCATGGGCCGGCTGAGATCTAAACCCGTTGAACCTGTCCGGTTAGTACCGGCGGAGGGATGTCTCTATGACCGAGTTGTCATTTTTATGCTCTGCCCCCACACGAAACATTCCACGGGTGCTGAGCATTGCCGGTTCGGACCCTTCCGGCGGCGCGGGTATTCAAGCTGATCTGAAGTCCATCGCTGCGAACGGTGGATACGGAATGGCTGCCATCACGGCACTGACCGCGCAGAATACGCTGGGCGTCCGTGCCGTACACATTCCGCCCGTGGAGTTCCTGCTCGCACAGTTGGACGCTGTTGCGGACGATGTGCAGTTGGATGCCGTCAAAATTGGCATGCTGGGCGATGCTGTGGTGATTGCCGCCGTCCATCGGTGGCTGCTGGAGCGCAAGCCACCGATTGTGGTGCTGGATCCAGTGATGGTTTCCTCCTCAGGCGCGCGGCTACTGACTTCAGATGGCGAAAATGCATTGCGCGATCTGGTGGCCGTGGCGGATGTGGTAACCCCCAATATCGATGAATTGGCTGTACTGGTGGGCGTGCCAGCGGCACAATCGTGGGAAGAAGCCGTGGAGCAGGGCAAGGCGTTGGCGCACCGCACCCAATCACTGGTGTTAGTCAAGGGTGGCCATCTGGAGGGGGAGGTCTGTGCTGATGCGCTGGTTGATCCGTCAGGTACCGTGCGTGAATTTGAATCCTCCCGCGTGTCCACTCGAAATACTCATGGAACGGGATGCTCTACTTCCGCGGCCCTGGCCACGATAGTTGCCCGGGTAGGGGACTGGGGGATTGCCATGGAGCGGGTCAAATCCTGGTTGCACGGCGCTTTAGAGTCCGCTGATGAGCTGGAGGTTGGTGGTGGCCACGGGCCGGTGAACCACTTCCATCACCTATGGCAACAAATGCCGCCGTCGGGCGATGCCTTTAGTTCCAGTGTCTGGGCCCAGACGAGTAGCCTGCGCGAAGAAATCTGTGAACTCTTCTTCGTCAAAGCACTGGGCGATGGCACTCTGCCCGAGCAGCTGTTCACGTACTATCTGGCGCAGGATGCGCTCTACCTGAACGCATACTCGCGCGTGTTGGCCAGGGCTAGCGCTCTTGCCCCCAGCGAGGAAGAACAACGGTTCTGGGCAAACTCGGCACATAACGCCCTAGTGGTGGAAACCCAGCTGCACAAGGAATGGTTGCAAGGCGAAAGTGGCGCACTTGGCCCCGTGACCAAGGCCTATGTGGATCACTTGTTGGCTGTTTCCGCCCAGGGCTCTTATGGGACGTTGGTGGCCGCAGTGCTGCCGTGCTTCTGGCTCTATGCCCATGTGGGTGAGGTGCTGCTGGCGCAGTACCAGGAGGACCAATCTACTGGGGCGCAGATTACGGAGCCGCAGCCCAACGAGCCGCAGGAGCATCCGTACCGCCGGTGGCTGGAAACGTACAGTGATCCTAACTTCGCCGAGGCTACGCGTCAGGCAGTGAACATCATGGATTCGGCGGCAGCTGCAGGCTCAGCGCAAGAGCGGTTGCAGATGCGCCAGGCCTTCGCGGATTCCGCGCGCTACGAGCGGGACTTCTTTGCTGCTCCACTGACGTATGCGCCGGCGTGCCGGACACTCAACGGCGCGACTTTTCCAGTAAAGTAGAGTATCGAAGCTTGGTTCATCCACTCAAGGACTCTCCAAGCTGCCTCATTTGCGGCCGGAGACACAAATAGCGTAAACTAAATCTTCGGTGCTTACGCCACCCTAGGGTGACCATCCATTGGAATGAGATCCAATGCGGTCCACGGCGTCGAGGCACAGTGTTAAAAGACAGTGTTGAAGAATACTGTTAAACAGCACGGCAAAACCACGGAAATCTCCGATGGTTCTGCACGCAAACTTTGTAATAAACGTCGAGAGAAGTGAGTTCCCCAGTGGTGTACGCGATTGTCCGCACAGGCGGCCGCCAAGAGAAGGTTTCCGTTGGAGACTTCGTAACCATGAACCGCGTCCCCGGTGGAGCCGGTAGCACTTTGGAGCTGCCCGCCCTGCTGTTGGTGGATGGTGACAAGATCACCACTGCTGCCAAGGACCTGGCTAAGGTTAAAGTAACGGCTGAAATCCTTGAGGATCTTCGTGGCCCGAAGATTGTCATTCAGAAGTTCAAGAACAAGACCGGCTACAAGAAGCGTCAAGGTCACCGTCAGGAACTGACGAAGGTAAAGATCACCTCGATCGCGTAACGCGTTTTCGAGCAACCTAAGATTTAGCTGTAGAAGGCAGGGATAACCAATGGCACATAAAAAGGGTGCGAGCTCCACTCGCAACGGTCGTGACTCCAACGCACAGTACTTGGGTGTAAAGCGCTTTGGCGGTCAGGTAGTAAAGGCTGGCGAGATCATCGTCCGTCAGCGTGGAACCCATTTCCACCCCGGCGCAGGCGTTGGCCGCGGCGGCGACGACACTCTGTTCGCTCTTGAGGCAGGTGCGGTTGAGTTTGGTACCGCTCGTGGCCGTCGCGTAGTGAACATTGTCGGCCAGACTGTTGCAGTCTAGTCACTAGCTTTTCGGTGGAGCGGACCGTTTGGTCCGCTCCACTGGCTTTTAACAAACCGTCTAGACTTTTGCCTAGGCGTAGAACTTCTGAGGAGAATCCATTGGCCAGCTTTGTTGACCGGGTAGTACTGCATGTATCCGGCGGGGCGGGCGGCCATGGCTGCGTCTCGGTTAAGCGTGAGAAATTCAAGCCCTTGGGCGGGCCCGACGGCGGTAATGGCGGCGACGGTGGGGACGTCATCCTGCGCGTTTCGGCCCAGACCACCACACTGCTTGACTACCACCACGCCCCGCACCGCCATGCCACCAACGGTGGTCCCGGCATGGGGGACTGGCGCGGAGGAAAGACCGGCGAGACGCTGATTCTTCCCGTGCCAGACGGCACCGTGGTGAAGACCAAGGACGGCAAGGTCCTGGCTGACCTTGTGGGCGAAGGCACCGAATACATTGCAGCGGCCGGTGGTGCCGGTGGCTTGGGTAACTCCTCGCTGTCCAGCCAGAAACGACGCGCGCCCGGATTTGCCCTCTTGGGTATTCCCGGCGACGAGCGGGACGTGGTGCTGGAACT
>JABBNV010000261.1:0-1637 GCA_019352125.1 Acidobacteriota bacterium
CGGAGTGGACGACGATGTCGGCACCGAACTCGATCGGGCGGATCAGGTACGGCGTCGCGACGGTGTTGTCGACCACGAGCGGGACACCGACCTCGTGCGCGATGCCGCCGTCGTGATTGAGGGTGAACGCATTGCGTGGCTGGGGCCAGCGGAGAAAGCTCCTGCCGCGGATACACAAACAGACGCCGGCGGCAGGGCTATGCTGCCCGGTTGGGTGGATTCGCACACGCACTTGATCTTCGCTGGGGATAGAACTGCTGAGTTTGAGGCTCGGATGGCAGGCGAGAGTTACAGTGCGGGCGGCATAGCCGTCACCACCACCGCCACCCGCGAGACAAGCGACTTTGACCTGACCCGGTTGGCAATGGCACGGGTGGCCGAGGCTGTGGCTGGCGGCACTACTTTCCTGGAGACCAAGACTGGCTACGGGTTGACGGTGGAACAGGAAGCTCGGAGCGCCCGCATTGCCTCGACGGTTGCCGATGCTGTGACCTATTTGGGCGCACATCTGGTTCCGGCCGGCCAGGACGCGGAAGACTACACGGACTTAGTATGTGGCCCCATGCTCAATGCCGTTCTTCCCTACGCACAATGGGCTGACGTGTTTTGTGAGCGCGGAGCCTTCACCGAGGAGCAGTCCCGCAAGGTGCTCTCCGCCTGCCGCGACGCCGGGTTGGGGCTGCGCGTCCACGGGAATCAGCTGGGCGCCGGGGCTGGTGTGCAACTGGCCGTGGAGTACGGTGCGGCCAGCGTTGACCACGTGAATTTCCTCAGCGTCACGGACATGGCTGCACTGGCCAGCAGCTGGTCCGGGTGGAACTCGGCAGACGGCACGGGGGCTCCTGGCACTGTGGCCACCGTGCTGCCTGCATGCGACCTTTCCACCAGAGCACCCCTGGCTCCAGCCCGGGAACTGCTGGACGCAGGCGTTCAGGTAGCTATTGCGTCCAATTGCAACCCGGGAACCTCTTTCACCAGTTCTATGGCGTTCTGTGTCACCACGGCCGTGTTGCAAATGGGGCTGAGCGTTGCCGAAGCAGTCCGGGCTGCAACCTATGGGGGAGCGCTGGCCCTTCGGCGGGATACGGGACAGCGAGTGCGTTGATCCCCGTAAAATAGTCACCTGTGAGTTAATGTGAAGTTTTCATCGCTTGAAACGTCACCTTCAATCATCTTGCTGATAGGCTCCTTGTAGCGAATGACTAGCCGTAGCCAAGGAGAGCAGTAATGACTGAAACCACCTCACCCAACGCATTGGGCGCCTTTATGGATGCCGAGCTTTCCAGCCAGCCTGAGGTATGGGCGCAGGCTATAGAGCAGGCCAAGTCGGAGACTCTCCTGCCGGCGGACGGCCTGCGCGTTGCCGTGATTGGCTGCGGGACCTCGTGGTTCATGGCTCAGTCCTACGCCACTGCGCGTGAGGCTGCGGGCAAGGGTGTCACTGATCCCTTCGCTGCATCTGAGGCTTTCTTGGGTGCGGACCGCGGGTACGACGCGGTGGTAGCAATCACTCGCTCCGGCACCACCACCGAGGTACTGGAAATCCTCACGGAACTCAAGGGCACCGTCCCTACCGTTGCCTTGGTGGGGGACGTGACCTCTCCGATTATGACGTTGGCGGACGCCGTCGTCGAACT
>JABBNV010000261.1:1647-3968 GCA_019352125.1 Acidobacteriota bacterium
CTGCTCACGAGTGTCGGCCTGGACTTGCAAGGCGCGGTGGAGGACGCGAAGTCCGCCGTTTCGGATGCTGTCGAGCAGGAACTCATTGACGCAGAACAGTTCACCTTCTTGGGCCACGGTTGGACCGTCGGATTGGCTCACGAGGCCGGGCTGAAGATGCGCGAGGCGGTTCAAGGCTGGACGGAGTCATACCCGGCCAAGGAATACCGTCATGGCCCCATCTCCATTGCTGCTCCCAACCGCGTTACCTGGCTCTTCGGCGAGCAGCCGGAAGGCCTGGATAGGGACATGGAGAAGACCGGTGCACTGTACATTCACACGGACAAGCACCCGCTGGCTGAGCTGGCCCGTGTGCACCGCGTGACGCTGGAGCGTGCCCGCGCTCGCGGCCTGAACCCGGATGTTCCCCGCAACCTGACCCGTTCAGTGATTCTGGACGCTTAGCCACATGAGTGCCGCGGGGAGCGCCTCCGTCCTGGCGTTTGACGTCGGTGGGACGGATATCAAGGTGGGCTTGGTGACGGGTAGATCTGCGCCTGGCCAACCGGATGGTGTGGTGGTCACTGATTTGCAGAGGCTTGCCACGCCGCGGGATGCACAGCGTCCCGGTGATGCTGTCGTGGATGAGGTGGTTCGGCTCACTCAGCAATACGTTCAGTCCCATCCGGGGGCAGAGATCGCTGCCGTTGGTGTCACCGTGCCCGGCCTCGTGGATGAAATTGCGGGCGCGGGAATCTATTCTGCAAACTTGGGATGGCGTGATTTCCCGTTCGTGGAGAGACTGTCACGGCAACTGGGCTTGCCCGTCGCGTTTGGCCATGATGTGGCGACGGCGGGTGAGGCTGAGTTTCGAATTGGCGCGGCACGCTCGTGTAAGAACGCCCTGGTGATGGTGGTGGGTACGGGCATTGCAGCCGCAGTCTTTGCTGATGGGCAGAGGATCCGGGGCGATGGCTATGCCGGGGAGATTGGCCATGCCATGGTGCCCACGACGGACGGTTCCTTGGCCATCCTGGAGTCTCTTGGATCAGCTGGTGCGGTGGCTCGCAGGTACGCTGAACTACGGCGCATGGAATCGTCCGCCGAGTCCGCCGACTCCTCTGATGTAGAGGCTCACAACAACGACGGCGCTCGCGGCGTCTTGGCAGCGGCGCGGAATGGGGACACGCTTGCACAACGGGTGTGGCAGGATGCCACCGACGCCATCGCCTTCGGCATTGCGCAATGCGTGAGCATTCTTGGCACGGATACCGTGGTGCTGGGTGGCGGGTTGGCCGAGGCAGGCGAGGAGCTCCTAGCGCCCGTAGCGAGCCGCGTTGACGCGTTACTGACTTTTCACCGCAGACCGCGCATTCTGCGTGCCGCTTTGGGGCACGACGCGGGCCTGATCGGTTCTGCGTTGCGGGCCCATGAGCTTCTTGACGGTCTTGATTCTCAGCTGTCCGGGGCCGCATCATGACGGGCCGGATCGTCACTGTCACCCCCAACCCGGCGCTGGACGTCACCTACACGGTGCCCGGCATCAAGCTGGGGGAGTCCCACCGCGTGCCCACACCGCTGTATCGCGCCGGTGGCAAGGGCATTAATGTCTCCCGTGTTATCAACCAATTAGGGCAGGCGACGACGGCGATCGCGACGGCGGGAGGCGTGGCCGGAGAGCAACTGCAGCAAGACCTCGAGGAAACCAACGTTCCGCATCGTCTGATCCCCGTTGCCGCATCTACGCGTCGCACGGTTGCTCTGGTGGATACCGTCAATGATCAAACCAGCGTCTTCAACGAAATTGGCCCCGCGCTCGCCGCAGCCGATTGGCGGGCCCTCGCCGACGTCGTCGTCGATGCTCTTGAAAATAGTGCCAGCGTTCTGGTGGGTTCCGGTTCCCTGCCAACCAACGCTCCCGCTGATTTCTATGCGTCACTAGTAGCCATGGGCCACAGTTTTGGCGTCCCCGTAATCATCGATACCTCCGGCGCCGGCATCCTTTCCGCTGCCAGAGCCGGGGCGGATCTGCTGAAGCCCAATAATGATGAACTGCTGGAAGCGCTGGGCGAGGCACACCTTCCCACGGCTGCGCGCAAGCTCATGGAATTGGGCGCCCAGCGCGTGCTGGTGAGCGCCGGCGCTGCAGGAATGTTGGCCTTCGATTCAGCCACCCCGGAAGAGTACTTGAGCGCTAAATTGCCTGCGCCCCTGAGTGGGAACCCCACAGGTGCGGGGGACGCGGCCGTGGCCGCTGCAGCCATGGCCATTGCCACCGGTGATGACAGCTTGGAGCAATTGCTGCGCCGTGCAACCTCAGTCAGTGCTGCGGCCGTGTTGAT
>JABBNV010000262.1 GCA_019352125.1 Acidobacteriota bacterium
GCATGGCTTCGCTCTCCACGTACTTTCTGGGCATGAACGAGCACGGGATCAACCAAGAAGTCGGCGGAGGTAGAACGGCATTGCGTTCGATTCATGTGTAGACCCACCAACGGCATACCGTCGCTGCGCTCCTTGGTAAAGGCGACCTCGGCAAGGGTCAGCCCACAGCCATCAAGCAGTGAACGGCCCGGCTCACAGCGCAGTTGAACCTGCTCGGTTCGCAACGCCGCGGCAACGGTCGCAGACTGGCCGGAAGCCTCATGAGCCAAGACTTCATGAAGCCAAGCACCACGTGTGAGTTCCTGGTGGTAGGGGTAGACACCGCTAGCCGGCGCCTCCCCAAAGGAGCCAAATCGATCTGATTTCCAGGTCAGGGACTCGTCACCCTCCGGCAGTTGCCCCAAAGCAGCCCAAAAATCCTGCCACTGCGCGCCGTCCTCCAGGTAGGACATGGGGATGCCACCGCCCATATCCACGAATGATGGCCGTTGCCCCATGGTTTTCAGCGTCCGGATCAACCCAAGCGCTTCAGTAATCCCCAACGAGCGGGCTTGAGCTTCATAACCATTGAGGTGAAAGTGAATCCCCTCAATAACGACGGCGGCTTTCGCGTCTAGCCGGGACAAAAGGTCCAACCACTTGGCACCGAGCAGTCCAAATCGCGTGGGTGGGATGGACGGGTGCGCCACTGCCAACCGTAGGGCCGCGTTCAATTGCTGCCCGCACGAGTGCGCGACGGCTAGCGCCTCACGCAACTCTGTCTCGTTGTCCAGGCTGACCGTAACCCCTGCTGTAATAGCCAATTCCAACAGCGCACGGGACTTCACAGCAGCCGTCACAATGATTCGTTTCGCCGGAACTCCACGATCCAGACACTGCTGAAGTTCGTTGAAACTTGCTACATCCACGCCACAGCCAACGCGGGTTGCGGCTTCGATGGCCCCGAGGGTTTTGTTGGCCTTGCGTGCAAAATAAATCTGAAAATCAACGTCATGCATTTCGGCCATGGAGCGCAGCTCGGCAGCGTTGCGCTCCATAGCCGAGAATTCGTGAACATTGACGGGCGAACCGTACGTTTCGATGAGCTGTTGACAGCGGGCCGGGTTGGCCAAGAGAGCATCCATCCACGGTTCTCGCCGGGCAGTGAGTTTGGCGGTGCCATACATTTTTGTGTCCATAGCTACTTCCGGAGGGTCACGTTGCTGGAGTCGTCAGTACGACGACGGGGAGCTGCAAGAGAGGAAGATTCACCAGCGGGCATCGCACGTGTAGCCACACGCTGCGCCCAACGTTGGAAGTCAGGGTGCAGAGCCCGGTTAAGCGTGTCATGACCCAGGGTGGGCCCTTCGGTGGGCCTGCCCAGCGCCGCGAGCGACTCGGTGCGCGCACCGGCGGAGCCCAGGAGCGTGCCGTCGAGATCGGTCAGCAAGCCGCGCTCCCCCAGACGGACGGATCCATATCCGGAATCCAGTATCCCCGCATACATTTCAGTTGCAGGCAGGCCGTCCGGCGCCTGACTATGGAGAACACCAGGTGCCGGAGTCACAGCGTCCACAACGACGGCGCCTTCGGTGGGCGTAGCGTGGGGGGCGGCAAGATGAAGAATGCCGTTCTTGAACAACGCCACGAGCTTTTGGGCCGTCAGTTCCGGCGGTCCAAATGCGAACTTTTCCAGGTGTCCAGCCACCTGTGTGAACGTGGCTACGTTCCGCACATCTTTTGGCGAGCGATCCAACGCAATGATCAGCTCAGGATACAGACCGGACCAGACCTGTCCCCATACCCAGCCGGAAGTGACAGGTACCCGGCCGTTATTTACCGCGATGGCATGCTCCAATTCAGCAGCGGCGTCCGGTGAAGAATCGCGCCCCGCGGAGCCCGAATGAGACTGGCCTGTCAGCGCTGTCCGCCAGAGTTTTAGGCCACCAAAATCAGAGCCAACCGCCCTAGCGCATTCCTGCGCACAGTGCAGCAGAACAGCCCACATCCCCGCCAGGTCAACTGCGGGCCCGCCCGGTGAATCTCGCACATGGCTACCCCACTGGCGCAACAATATTTTGTACATCGCCACGGTTGCCTTCACAGAGTCTGGGACGGCCTCACTCTTGGGTGCCATGAGCACTCCCCCGCGTGAGAAGAGCGTGATCCGGCCTGGCTCGGCCCCACTGGGCACGTAACGCAGCGACGTCGGACGAGCACCGCCGTCGTCGTCCCGCTCCTCCACATCCCATGCCCCTCCGCGCCCTTCCGTCAGGAGCAAAGCCACGTCGTACGCGGTCAACGCTGCCCCGCGAACCCAAACGTCCGCACCGGGCGGGACGCTCTCCTGGGTAATGGACGCGTAATCGCCAATGAGTGGAGTTGAGTTGACGGCACCGGGCAGACTAGCTGTACGCGGCGCAGTCGCCAGACCATGCCCGGTGGCCAACAGGACCTCGTCATAATCCTGAGCAGGGAAATCTCCGCGAATGCGCCATTTCGCATCGTGGCGCTCGACGCCGGTCACCGCGTGAGGCATGTGCGTCACGGCGAGATGCCCGTGACTATGCAAATGCTGAAATTGCTCACGCAGGTATGCGCCCACGGTTGCCCGCGGTGGATACTTTTCCGCAGCAAGTGTTGGCATGGTACGGCGCAGCCAGTCAGCGAAAGTCTCGGGGCTCAGCGACGAGGAAGCGTCAACGATGCCAGCCTGCACGTTCAGCCGAAGGGTATCCGGCTGATCCGTCCGCCAGACGCTCCCTGCGCCCGGCAGCTGGGGGTCATACACATCCACAGCAACGTGCGTTGTAGACGTGGCCGCTAGCAGATCATTCAGTGCCAGCAAAGCAAAGAGAGATTTTGGGCCCCCGCCAATCACTGCTATTCGCATGAGCCACCCGGGGGTGTTTCGCTTCCCTGGGTGGATTCCTCAGGCTCTGCATGGAATGTGGAGCGGACCCATTTATCGTTGTACACGGTCTTCAGATATGGCACTCCCGTGTCATGAACAACGAATGCCACCCGTGATCCAGCAGGGGCGGAAGGCAATACTTGGCCCATCGCAGCCACAATCGCACCGGTGGAAGCACCAGCCAGAATGCCTTCGCGGCGGACCAACAGCCGGCAACCTCGCACCATGTCAATCTCCTCAACCTGCACCACCAGATCTGGCTCAGCACCGGCAGCCAGTTCCGGCAAAACGCCAGCGCCCAACCCCGGCAGCCTGCGCACCCCTGCCTGGCCACCGAACAGCACGGATCCCGCAGAATCCACCGCCACAATTTTGGTGGCCAAGCCGTGTTGGCGAACGTACTGCTGGCACCCCACTAGCGTGCCAGTGGTACTAGTGGCCACAAACAGATAATCCAAGTTTCCACCCGTGCCCGCGATAATTTCCGGCATAGTGCTTTGGAAGTGGGCACGCGGATTCGCGGGCGAGCCGTATTGATTTGTGGTCACAGATCCCGGATGCTCTGCCAATAGCTCGCGTACCCGGGTGCGACGGGCGGCCAGGTTGTTGCCATCGGCAGGTGTTTGAACCTTGTCTACTGAAGCCCCATAGGCCTTCATGATGTCCAGAGCCAGCTGATTGGCGTTCTCGTCCACCACAGCAATGAACGTCACTGAGCGCACTACGCTTTGACGAGCTAGTGCTATGCCCAGATTCCCCGACGTTGATTCGATAATGGTTCCGCCTTCGCGGAGTTGACCCGTGGCAAAAAGCTCGTCAATGAGCCCGTTGGCAGTCCGCTCCTTGGTGCTTCCGGTGAGCTGCAACAAGTCAAGCTTGGCGTAAATTTCGTGCTCTAGGCCATCGAATAGTCGGCTTACCCGCACAGTCGGCGTGACCACCGGGTTAAGAGTCTCCACAGCGTTCAAAATTGATCCCCCAGGGTCGGTTTGTAGGTACCACTTTTCTTTGATTCTAGGCGTCCGTCAAATCCTTTAGGCCCTGCAC
>JABBNV010000263.1:0-782 GCA_019352125.1 Acidobacteriota bacterium
ACGACGGCGGCGCCCACCATTGCTGGTGAGCGCCGCCGTCGTGGTTTAAGGCTTTAGCGAACTACTTGGTGGGCCAAGGGCCAACCTTTTCGCGCGGAGCGGCAACCCCGCCGAAGTCTGCCGAATCGCCCACGGTGTGGACCTTCAGCAGGTTGGTGGAGCCAGCCTGTCCTGGAGGCGAACCGGCAGCGATGACCACTACGTCACCGTTCTGCGCCAGGCCCGTCTCCAGCAGCTTCTTGTCCACCTGTTCGGTCATGGCGTCCGTGTGCTCAACCATCGGGACCATCACTGGAGTGATGCCCCACGTGAGGGAGAGCTGGTTCCAGACTGACTCCACCGGAGTGAAGGCGAAGACCGGGCGGGTGGGACGCAAGCGGGAAAGTCGGCGTGCAGAGTCACCAGACTGGGTGAACGTGCAGACGTAGCGGGCGTTGAGCTGGTCGGCAATTTCCACGGCTGCGCGGGTGATGGCGCCACCGCGGGTCTTGGGGTTGGTACCCAACTTGGGGACGCGCTCCAGGCCGTGCTCTTCGGTGGATTCGATGATCCGCGCCATGGTCTTGACGGTTTCGATCGGGAACTTGCCCACGCTGGTCTCACCGGAGAGCATCACAGCGTCTGCACCATCAAGCACAGCGTTGGCGCAGTCGGAGGCCTCTGCGCGGGTGGGGCGGGGGCTCTCAATCATGGACTCGAGTACCTGGGTAGCCACGATGACGGGCTTGGCCCACCGGCGAGCGAGCTCAATAGCGCGCTTCTGCACAATCGGCCCCTCTTCG
>JABBNV010000263.1:792-3877 GCA_019352125.1 Acidobacteriota bacterium
ACCTCTTCGAGCGGCAGCTCCACGCCTAGGTCTCCTCGGGCCACCATGATGGCGTCGAAGGAATCAATGATTTCGGAGAGGTGCTCTACAGCCTGCGGCTTTTCGATCTTGGCGATCACCGGCACGCGGCGGCCTTCTTCGTCCATAATCTCGTGCACGCGGTTGATGTCTGATGCATCGCGGACAAACGAAAGTGCTACCAGGTCAACACCCTGTTTGATGGCCCAGCGAAGGTCATCTTCATCCTTTTCGCTCAGCGCGGGCACGTTCACAGCTACGCCGGGTAGGTTGATGCCCTTGTTGTTGGAGACCATGCCGCCCACGGTGACAACGGTAGTGACCTTGACGTCATCGACGGCCGTTGCGCGGAGGGAAACCTTGCCGTCGTCGATCAGCAGGGTATCCCCCACATTGACGTCTTCGGTGAGGCTCTTGAGGGTGGTGGAGCAGATTTCCTGCGTACCGGGAACGTCTTCCGTGGTGATGGTAAAGACGTCACCAACGGCCAGAGCGTGCGGTCCATCCACAAAGCGACCCAAGCGAATCTTGGGGCCCTGCAGGTCAGCCATGATGCCTACGGGCTTGCCCAGTTCCTTGGATGCCCGGCGGACGTTGGTGTAGGTGCCCTCATGCACGGTGTAATCACCATGGCTCATATTCATCCGGGCAACGTCTACACCGGCCTTCAATACTTCCAACGTGTTCTCATAGCTGGCAATAGCTGGCCCAAAAGTGGCCACGATTTTAGCGCGTCTCATATATTTACCCTAGTGTCATGTAGTTGTGATTGGTCTTGAATATTGGCGAATTTCATGCGACGTTCATCTCGGTGAAGGCCGCGGGTCTAGAGAACGGTAACCGCCCTATCCGTGGGCGCCACGGGCGCCGGCAAAGTAGTGCGGCCCATCAGGAACTGATCCACCGCTGCAGCCGCCGCCCGGCCCTCGGCAATGGCCCAGACAATCAGGGACTGCCCCCTGCCAGCATCGCCAGCAACGAATACGCCCGGCGTCGCGGTCATATAGTCGTTATCCCGTACCACGTTGCCACGGTCATCAAAGGGTGCGTCGATGGAGGTGCTGATCCCGGCAGGCTCCGCACCGGTGAATCCGAGGGACAAGAAGACCAGGTCCGCCGGGATTTCACGTTCGGTGCCAGCCTTGGGCCGGCGCTTTCCGTCCACAAATTCCGTTTCAGCCACCTTGATGGCCGTCAGGACACCGTCCTTACCCACAAACTCCACGGTGGAAGCCAGGTAGGTGCGTTCGCCACCTTCTTCGTGAGCGCTGGCCATCTCAAAGAGCGTGGGGAAGGTAGGCCATGGCTGATGCGCGGCACGCTCAGTGGGCGGCTGCTGGCCGATGGCCAAGGTGGTCACCGAGGCGGCTTGCTGACGGTGTGCAGTACCCAGGCAGTCAGCACCCGTGTCACCACCACCCAGAATCACCACGTGCTTGCCACGAGCATCGATCTGCTCCGGCACGCAATCTCCGGCCACTACCCGGTTGGACTGCACCAGGTAATCCATGGCGAAATGCACGCCCTCCAATTCCCGCCCGGGGATGGGCAGGTCACGCGGCACCGTTGCGCCAGTGGCAATCACGACGGCGTCATAGCGGCGCCGCAGTTGATCCCAGCTAACGTCTGTGCCCACCGCTACACCAGTGCGGAAGCGAGTTCCCTCGGCACGCATCTGATCCAGCCGGCGATCCAAAACTTCCTTTTCCATCTTGAAGTCCGGGATTCCATAGCGCAGCAGGCCACCAATGCGATCATCGCGCTCGTACAGGGCCACGGTGTGCCCCGCACGGGTGAGCTGCTGCGCCGCTGCCATCCCTGCAGGCCCAGAGCCCACCACGGCCACGGTTTTACCGGTGAGGCGTGCAGGCGGCAACGGGTGAACCCAGTCATTGTCAAAAGCCTGATTAATGATGGAGACTTCCACCTGCTTGATAGTCACTGCAGGCTGGTTAATACTCAACACGCAGGAAGTCTCGCAGGGAGCCGGGCAGAGCCGCCCGGTAAATTCGGGGAAGTTATTGGTGGCATGGAGCCGTTCAACGGCTTCTTCACCCTTGTCCCGCCAGATCAGATCATTCCATTCCGGAATCAGGTTGCCCAGCGGGCAGCCCTGATGGCAAAACGGTACGCCGCAGTCCATGCAACGACCAGCCTGGCTCCGCAGCACGCCCTTTTCTTGAGCTTCATAGACCTCTTTGTAGTCCATGATGCGCACAGGAACAGGCCGGCGCGGCTGGGTCACCCTGTTGCGGACCTTCAAAAAGCCTTTGGGATCAGCCACCGGTTACCTCCAAGATTCGCTTCCAAACTTCTTCACCGTCGGGATCCAATCCTTCGGCCTCTGCCGCCAACCGCGTAGCCCTCACGGCGGCGAAGTCACGCGGCAACACCTTGGTTATCCGGGCCATGGAGGCGTCGAGATCATCCAACAGGCGCCCTGCCACGGCCGAATCGGTTTCTTCTACGTGCTTGATCAGCAGGTTGGTGACTAGCACCTTGTCCTCATCATCCAGCGGTTGCAATGTCAGTTCACCGGAGTCCACGGCAAGCGAGTTCATCTTGGCCGGGTCCAGAGCCAGCACGTATGCCGTACCGCCGGACATTCCCGCACCAAAGTTGCGGCCAGTGCGGCCCAGAATCAGGGCAGTACCGCCGGTCATGTACTCACAACCGTGGTCCCCAATGCCTTCAACCACAGCTGTGGCACCGGAATTACGAACCAGGAAGCGCTCCCCCACTTCACCACGGAGGAACAGCTCACCACCGGTGGCACCATAACCAATCACGTTGCCCGCAATGACGTTTTCTTCCGCGGCAAATACGTTGGTTCTATCCGGCCGGACAATGATCCGGCCGCCGGAGAGACCCTTGCCGACGTAGTCATTGGAATCACCAAAAAGCCGCAGGGTGATGCCGGCGGGAAGGAAAGCGCCCAAGGACTGCCCCGCCTGGCCATTGAGGGTGATGTCAATGGTGTCCGTAGCCAGCAGGTCGATGCCAAACTTCTTGGTGACCGTGTAACCCAGCATGGTGCCCACGGAACGGTCCGTGTTCACCACAGGAA
>JABBNV010000264.1 GCA_019352125.1 Acidobacteriota bacterium
GAACCGCCCCGCAGTACCCGTCGGGACAAAGATGCCGGGCCCGAGGCCGCCTCCTCGCTCACCGCGGATCGCCTGTTGGACAAGCCTCCAGCAGCGCCTGTTTCTGGATGGCGCCGTTGGCTTTACAGCGCGTCCCTGGGCTACATCCATCTGGGCGATTCGGACAAGGTACGCATTAACCGCGCGCTGGAACACCGGATCGCAGCCCGTCTGGGGCAGCGCACGCGGTATGTACCGATCCTTTCCCGCAAGGGTGGCGTTGGCAAGACCACCGTGACCACGCTATTGGGGATGGTGCTGGCGGAAATTCGCGAAGACCGCGTGATTGCCATGGACGCCAACCCGGATCGCGGAACGCTCTCTGACAGGTCACCGGGCCGCGCTGACTTTACCGCTCGCAATCTGGTGCGCGATCGCTTCAACGTCAGCTCCTTTTCCCAGCTGTCCAGCTATGTGGCGCGTGATGGCTCTCGGCTGGACATCTTGGCCTCAGACACGGACCCGGCAGTGGCTCAGGCGTTCGATGATGCGGATTACCGTGCGGTGACTGATGTGCTGAGCCGCTACTACTCCATTGTGCTCACCGACTCGGGCACCGGCATGGTGCACTCGGTGATGACAGGAACCTTGGAGAGGGCGGACGCGGTGGTGCTAGTTTCCGGTGGCAGTGTGGACGAAGCCCGGTTGGCCTCCGAGACCCTCTCTTGGTTGGAAGCCCATGGGAGGCATGACCTCGTGGCGAAGGCCATTGTGGTGATCAATACTGGCAACAACGGTTCCAAAGTGAATGTGGACGAGATCGAGGGCCACTTCCGCTCCCGGGTGAAGCACGTCATCCGCATCCCGTATGACAAACACTTGGCCGAAGGCTCATGCGTTCGCCTTGATGAGTTGCGCCCCGCTACGCGAGCAGCCGGGATTGAATTGGCAGCCCTGGTGGTTGATTCTCTTCAGGAGAGCTAACGCAGGGAACTGCGGCACGCGAGCGGCAGCGGCTCGGTGGCCTTGGCAGGATCCCCTGCACAGGACGCGCCCGCAGGGCAATTATTGCAAAAACTAGGGAGCAATGGGCATGACGTCAACAGCAGAGGGACAGCCTGGATCACGTCATTATGACCTGGTTATCATTGGCTCCGGTTCAGGCAATTCGATTCCGAGTCCGGAGTGGGAGAACCGTACTGTGGCCCTCATCGACTCCGGTGCGGTCTTCGGTGGGACTTGCCTGAACGCGGGGTGCATCCCCACCAAAATGTTCGTCTACCCGGCGGATCTGGCCGCTGGTGCCACCGAGGCTGCGAGCCTGGGCGTGGACGCCATCGTCCAAGGGGTGCGCTGGGCGGATATACGGGACAGAATCTTCACCCGCATTGACTCCATCTCCCAGGGCGGTGAGGAGTACCGACGCTCCGGCACGAAGGGCCTCACACTGTATCGCGAAGAGGCCTGGTTCACCGGGACGCATTCACTGGAAACCGCGAGCGGGGTAAAAATTACTGCGAATCAGGTGGTTATTGCCGCGGGATCCCGGCCGTATGTGCCGGACTTTGAAGGCAACACGTTGCCGCAGGTCCACACCTCGGACACAGTGATGCGGCTGGCGGAACAACCTGCACGGGTGGTTATTGATGGAGCCGGGTACGTTGGGTCGGAATTTGCGCATATATTTTCCGCGCTTGGCTCTCAGGTGACCATGGTCAGCAGATCCGGGCGGCTCTTGCCTAACGCGGATGCCGAGGTGTCCGAGCGGTTTGCCGCAGCGGCTGCGGAGCGCTGGACCGTCCGGAAGGGCTACCACGTGACCTCCGTAACAGAGCAACCGGACGGCTCGCTGAATGTGCGTCTCACAGCTGCAGATCAGAGCACACTGGACGTGCCCGCTGATGTGCTGCTAGTGGCTACGGGGCGTACCCGCAACACGGACAGGATTCGTGCGGCGGCTGCGGGCTTCGATGTGGATGCCAACGGCCGGTTGCATGCGGATGAACAGCAGCGGGCACTCAGCGGGGGCCAGCCGGTGAAGGGCGTTTGGGCGCTGGGGGATATTAGTACCGAGTACATGCTCAAGCACGTGGCCAACCATGAAGCCCGGGTGGTGGCGCACAACCTCCTGCACCCGGATGCCTTGCGCACCGCGGACCATCGCTTTGTACCGTCCGCCGTTTTTTCTCGGCCGCAGGTTGCCCAGGTCGGGCTCACGGAGGCCGCGGCACGGGGGGCCGGTTATGACGTGGTGAGCGTTAGCCAGGATTATGGTTCGACGGCGTATGGCTGGGCCATGGAAGATCACGAAGGTTTTGTGAAACTAGTGGGGGATAGGGCCACCGGAGCATTGCTGGGGGCGCACATCATGGGGCATGAGGCCTCCATGCTGATTCAGCCGCTCATTCAGACGATGAGCTTTTCGCTGGCCGTGGAGGATATGGCACGGGGGCAGTATTGGATCCATCCAGCGCTCACCGAAGTGGTGGAAAACGCTTTGCTATCCCTGGTAGAAAAACTGAACACAGTGGAGCAGCCAACAGCAGCAAAGTGATTAGACAGCCAGTGCGCGGCTGAGCAGCTCAGCCGCGCACTGGCTATGTGCTCAACTGGGCTTTTTGGCCGTGTAGATTTCCTCCACCACAGCCTCGAAATCCTTCAGAACTACGGCGCGCTTGACCTTCAATGACGGCGTCAAGTGGCCGGACTCCTCGGTGAAGTCCTTCTCCACAATCCGGAAGGATTTGATGGCCTCGGCATGGCTGACGGACTCGTTGGCCTTGTCCACAGCTTTCTGGACGGCGGCATTAATGGTGGGGTTGCTGATAGCTTCACGAAGCGTGATGTGCTCATCCAGTCCGTGGTGCTTGGCCCACTGGGGAAGGGCTTCCTCATCCAGAGTGATCAGCGCGGCAATGAAGGGGCGCTGCTCGCCAATGACGAGGCACTGGGAGATCAGGGCGTCTGCCCGAATTTTGTCCTCAAGCTGGGCTGGGGCCACGTTCTTGCCCCCAGCGGTGACAATAATTTCCTTTTTGCGGCCGGTGATCCGGAGGAAGCCGTCTTCATCCAGTTCGCCCAAGTCCCCGGTCCGGAACCAGCCATCAGCGTCAAATGCCTCGGCCGTCAGATCGTCCCTGCCGAAGTACCCGCGCATCACGCAGACACCCTTGGCCAGCACCTCGCCGTCGTCCGCAATCTTGATAGCGTTGCCAGGCAACGGTGTACCGACGGTGCCAATCTTGATCCGATCCGGCCGGTTAACGGTCACGGGTGCGGTGGTCTCGGTGAGGCCGTAGCCCTCTAGGATCTGCAAACCGACGCCCTGGAAGAAGTGCCCCAGGCGTTCGCCCAAGGGGCCGCCGCCGGATACTGCGTGGGCCACTTTTCCGCCCATGGCAGCGCGCAGCTTGCTGTAGACAAGCTTGTCGAACACGGCGTGCTTGACTTTGAGAGTCAGGGGAATCTTGCCGTCCTGTTTGGCCCGCGAATAGGCAATGGCCGTCTCGGTTGCCCGTGCGAATATTTTTCCGTTGCCCTCAGAGTCGGCCTTGAGCGCTGAAGAGTTGTAGACCTTTTCAAACACACGAGGCACGGCCAGGATGAAGGTGGGCGAGAAGCTCTGCAGGTCAGGCAGCAGGTTCTTGATGTCCGGGGTGTGGGCAACCTTGGCCCCGGCAGCAACCGCCAGCACGGAAATAAAGCGCGCAAAGACGTGCGCCAGCGGCAAGAACATGATGGTCTGTGCGCCCGGGTGGACAACGTCCGTGATGGTGGGGAGCACGTTTTCACTGAGTTCCACGAAGTTTCCGTGCGTCAGTTCACAGCCCTTGGGCCGGCCAGTGGTTCCGCTGGTGTAGATGATGGTGGCAACGTCGTCCA